>JAQBUI010000008.1 GCA_027624035.1 Pseudomonadota bacterium
GAACTGCTGGCAGCAGCCGGCTGGCGGCTTCACAATGGCGAACTGATTGATCGGGATGGAACACCCTTTGAGATTGAATTTCTCATGCCGGGGCCCGATCAGCAGCGGATGATCCTGCCCTATATCGGCTCACTCGCCAGGCTCGGCATTCGTGGCAGCATGAGACTGGTGGAAAGTGCCCAGTGGATTAACCTCATGCAGTCGTTCGAGTATGACGCCTTTGTTCAGGGACACGGCACTTCGCAGCCGCCAGTTATGATGCTGCCTTTTTTCTTCCACTCAAGCGCCGCAGACAAGCCACTGACTTTCAACAAGGCTGGCATCGTCGACCCGGTGATCGATACCCTCATCGAGCAAGCACAGTCAGCGACCCGGTTGTCAGACATCGTCACTGCCTGCCGTTCGCTGGACCGCGTATTGCTGTGGAACTTCTACCACGTACCACTTGCCACCGTGGCGCCGCCACGTCTGGTGTACTGGGACAAGTTTGGCCGACCGGAGAGGGAGACCGGGGCCCGGCACATGCAGTCGGTCGATTTCATTGACATGTGGTGGTATGACCCGGCCCGGGCAGCCCGAATCAAGGTGGTGGACTGATGCCAGATTGGCCGCAGGTGACACGGTGAATCGCTACATTGCGCGACGGCTGCTGCTGATCTTGCCCACACTGGTCGGCATCATTACGCTCAACTTCTTTATCGTGCAACTTGCACCCGGAGGCCCGGTCGACCAGACGATCGCCCGCCCCACCTCCCAGGATGTGTCCACGAGCACCCGCATCGGCGCCGCGTCAACGGCGGCGGCGGAAGTGAATGTGCAGTCTCAGTATGCCGGCGCACGGGGGCTGGACCCGGAGCTGATCGCAGCCATCGAAAAGCAATTCGGGTTTGATCGCCCACTCCACGAACGCTACCTGAAGATGCTGGTGGACTACTTCAGCCTCGATTTTGGCAACAGCTATTACCAGGGCAGACCGGTCATCGAGTTGATTCTTGAGCGATTGCCAGTGTCCGTTTCCCTCGGGCTCTGGTCGATGCTGCTGATCTACTTCATCTCCATTCCCCTTGGCATTGCCAAGGCGCTTCGGGATGGCACCCGGTTTGATGCGTGGACCAGCGGGCTGATTTTTATTGGCTATTCCATCCCGAGTTTCCTGTTCGCCATCATGCTGCTGATGGTGTTCGCCGGTGGCGCCTATCTGGACTGGTTCCCGCTGAAGGGCCTGACGTCACGCAACTTTGACGAACTGTCCTGGTTTGGCAAGGCGGTGGATTATTTATGGCACCTGGCGCTGCCGGTCACCGCCATTACCGTGAGCGGGTTTGCGACACTGACCATGCTGACCAAGAATTCGTTTTTGGATGAGGTGTCCAAGCAATACGTCATGACCGCGGCCGCCAAGGGGCTGAGCGACGGGCGGGTTCTATACGGGCACGTGTTTCGCAATGCCATGCTGATCGTCATCGCGGGGTTCCCGGCAGCACTGATCGGCATCCTGTTCACCAGCACGCTGCTGATCGAAGTCATCTTTTCACTGCAGGGGCTGGGACTACTGGGATTCGAAGCGACACTGACCCGCGATTATCCAATCATTTTCGGGACGGTGTTCTGCTTTACGTTCCTGAGCCTGCTGCTGACACTGATCGGTGACATCACCTATACCCTGGTGGACCCCCGCATTGATTTCGAGTCGAGGGACCGTTGATGGCCGCTGTGCTGAAGCTCTCGCCCCTGAACCTACGGCGCCTGGCGAACTTCAAAGCCAACCGGCGCGGATTCCTGAGCCTCAAGATCATCGGCGTCCTGTTTATCCTTAGCCTGTGCGCCGAGTTCATCGCCAATGATTCACCGCTGCTGCTTCGCTACGATGGTGCCTTTTACTTCCCCGTCTTCGTCACCTACCCGGAATCCACCTTTGGCAGCGAATTTGGTACCGAGGCCGAGTACCTGGAACCGGAAGTCCAGGCACTCATCGAAGCCGGTGGCGGCTGGGCCCTGTGGCCGCCGATTCCGTTTAGCTATGACACCATCGATCTTGCAACCGAAGGCACCGTACCCGAGGCCCCATCGGCCAGGCACTGGCTGGGAACCGATGACATCGGCCGCGATGTACTGGCGCGCCTGATCTACGGTTTTCGACTTTCCATGTTGTTTGGCCTGGCGCTCACCTTGTTCAGCTCACTGGTTGGCATCGCCGTCGGTGCGACCCAGGGCTATTTTGGTGGCCTGGTCGACCTGATTGGCCAGCGGCTGGTGGAGGTCTGGAGTGGTCTGCCGGTGTTATTCCTGCTGATCATCGTCTCAAGCCTGGTGCAACCAAGCCCGCTGGTGCTGCTGCCGCTGCTGATTGCCTTTGGCTGGACGGCGCTGGTGCCGGTTGTCAGGGCGGAGTTTCTACGGACCCGAAACTTCGATCATGTCCGTGCCGCCAGAGCCCTCGGCCAGACAGACCTTGTGATCATGGCCCGACATGTCCTGCCCAATGCCATGGTCGCTACTTTGACGTTTCTGCCGTTTGTGCTGAACGGTTCCATCATCACGCTGACCACGCTGGACTTCCTGGGCTTTGGGCTGCCCCTGGGGTCGCCCTCACTGGGTGAATTGCTGGCCCAGGGCAAAGCCAATATTCAGGCTCCATGGCTTGGCCTGTCCGCGTTCTTTACCCTCGCCATCATGCTGACCCTGCTGATTTTCGTGGGTGAAGGCATACGGGATGCGCTGGACCCCCGACGCTCGGCAACCTGACCCCGCGACGGGAACACCGATCTACACGTCGTCAAATAACGGATCAGTACACTGTTTTGGAAACTGTGCCCTGGTGTACTTTAGCGCTGCTGGCTGCTCCGGATACTGGCCCTTGTCGTCCGTCTCGATAACCCACGCTTCCACCAGCGCCCGCATCCGGGCCAGGATCTCCTGATGGTCAGGGTCATCGGCCAGATTCACCAGTTCGTGCGGGTCCTGATCAAGGTCGTACAGCTCCTCCGCTGGCCTCGGCCCATAGGGCAGCGCCTGGGCCGGCGTCAGTTCACCACGGTGGTACATCTGTTCGATTTCAACGAAAGCAGGCCACACTGACCGGTAGTTATGCTGGGCCAGGGGCCGGTCGGTCATGTAGTTCTTAAGATAGCGATAACGAGCCCCGATCACGGTACGGGTCCTGTCCACCACCCATTCGCAGCGATCTCTGGCCGCAAAGACATGCTCCCTTTTGAAACCTTCGGCAAAAAGATCAGCCGAATCCAGGCCGGCGGGGATCGGTATGCCGCAGAGTGCAAGCGTGGTGGCAGCCACATCAAGCAGGGCAGTCTGTTCGGGACGCCTGACGCCCGGGGGAATTCTGGAATGTAGTGCCGGCATGTCCGGCGCCGCCACGATCAGCGGAATGTGCAGGCCCTCCTCATAGCAGTGCTGTTTGGCACGAGGAAAATACGCCCCGTGATCGCTGATCAGGAAGATGACCGTATTACCCCAGTGACCGCATTCCTTCAGACTCTCGATCATGTTGCCGACTTCAATGTCGCTGATCTGCATGGTGGTGAGTTGGGCGGCGATGAGCTTTCTCATCTCCAGCGTGTCGGGATACTGGGGCGGCACCGTCACATCCGCCGGATCGACGGTTTGCGGATTTTCAACCCCGAGCCGCTTCAGCATCGCAGCTGCGGCTTCCAGGGAGTAGCCGTTCTTGCCGCCGTTGGTCTGCATCTGGGCAAAAAAAGGCTGACCTTCAGGACATTCCCGCCAGTGACCGCCACCGGCCTTCACGCCCTTGCTCGCGCCCGGGTCTGTCTGATCATTACCGGTTGAGTACAATTTGCTCCGATCGTAATCGAAGTTGTAGTCGTCCTTGCCCCGATTGAAGGTGAAGTATCCAGCTTCCCTACACAGTTCCGGGATGGTCTTCATCCCCTCCGGCAGGTAGATCTCCTCGCCCGGGAATCGACTGGACCGCTGCACATGGGTCCCTGCACGAATGGCGTAGGCTCCTGTGATCACCGCGGAGCGGGACGGGCTGCACACCGGTGCCGGTGAATAGGCCCGTTCAAACAGCACACCCGCGGCGGCCAGGCGGTCGATGTTGGGTGTCTCAACCAGCGACTCACCGTAACAGCCATAGCGAGGGTCCTGATCCTCAATGTAGATCCAGAGAATATTGGGACGATTATCCGCCATGGCTGTGGCCTCCGATTGGTTCGTCAGGGGTTACGCATTCGACCGGAGCACCCGCCCGGACCGGTTACCGGTGTGTTCATCATTGCGTACGATCACCTGACCATTGACCATGGTCGCGATGTAGCCGGCACCCGGCTGGGTAAGGCGACTCTTGCCGAGCGGCAGGTCCTGAACGACCCTGGGCTGACGCTCCTCGACCCGATCCACATCCAGCACATTGATGTCTGCCCGTTTGCCAACCTCCAGCACGCCCCGGTCACCCAGGGCCAGCACCTTGGCCGGCCGGGCCGTCATGCGATGGATGGCGGTGGCAAGATTCAGCTTCTTCTCATCCCGGACCCAGTGACTGAGCAGGAACGAAGGCCAGCCCGCATCGATGATCACGGAAACATGGGCACCGGCATCTCCGAGCCCGGGAACCACCCAGTCCCGATTCATCAGGGCCTCGACCGCGTCGAAATCCATGTTGAAAAAGGGCATGTGGAAGGTCGCCCGCCCGTCGGTCTCGAGCATCAGGCGCAGCCAGGTTTCAGCCGGATGTTCGCCAAGTTCCCTGGCCATGGCGGCCAGGTTGTCCTCGCGCCCACGAGTATAGATCGGCCGTTCCCCTGCACCCATCCAGCGCAGCCGCTTGGCGAACCCTTCGCTCTGTGGGTTGGCTTTGGCAGCATCGATCAGTTCGCTGCGGAACGCGTCGTCCCGAATGGCTTCCAGTCGCTTCTCAGGTGCAATCGCGCGCAGCTTCTCCCACCCGGGAAACAGAATGACCGTCTGGATATTCGAGACGTTGCCACCACATCGCGGCACCGTCGTGCCATAAATCTCACAACCCCTGGCGCGGTATTCCTCAATGATATGGTGGGGGTCATCGAATTTGAACGTCTTCGATTCGACCACACTGAACAGAACGCGACCGTTGCCAGCCATGGCCTGCCGGCCAATCAGATCGAGGTCTTTCTCGATTGCGTCACGATTGTAGTGAGGCACGTTCTGCATCAGCCCGCCCTCGGCCGCCACGGCTTTGGCGACCGCCTCAAGTTCCTCTGCCAGGGCGTAGGTGCCCGGTATCGCGCGCCCGTCGGGAACCCGGTGAGCAGGGAGTCGGTTGGTAGAAAAGCCCACCGCCCCATCCCTGACTGACTGCCCGGCAATCCTGGCAATCTGGGCAATCTCTTCCTGGTTGGGGTTCTCATCCATACTGCGATCACCCATCACGTTGTACCGGATCGCCGCGTGCCCGACCAGACCGGCCACATTCAGTGCAGGCTGCATACGCTCCACCGAGTTCAGGTATTCACCGTAGGACTGCCAGTCCCATGGCAGCCCGGTCAGAATGGCCTCTCGTGGGATGTCCTCGACGGTTTCCATCATTTCGGCCAGAAACCTCTGGTCCGACGTCTTGCAGGGCGCGAACGAGACGGCGCAGTTGCCCATCAGTACGGTCGAAACACCATGATTGGAACACGGCGAGAGCAGCGGGTCCCACCCGACCTGGGCATCCACGTGGGTGTGCAGATCAATAAAACCGGGTGTCACCGCCGCACCATCGGCGTTGATTTCCTGCTTGCCTCGCTCGGTTACTTTACCGATGGCGACAATGGTATCCCCATCAACGGCGAGGTCTGCGTGATACGGCTCGCCCCCGTAGCCATCAACGATCAAGCCATTTCGAATAATCAAATCGTGAGACATGTCAGCTCCTGCTGGTTAGTTTTGAACAAGCCTGTGTCGTAAATCATATCACGTCCAGAGACGAAGGCCGCAGCCCGACATTGGGTCTAGCCTCCCACCGCATCGAATACCGGGGTCAGCGACCCCAGCAGGGACGCCTGAACCTCCCGCAATCCGGGATCGTTGACGAGGTTGCGCAATTCCTGCGGGTCCTGGTTCAGATCATAAAGGTCCATGGCGCTTCGGTCCGCCGTGTTGGCAGAGAGCTTGTAGCGTGCATTACGCACCATAACATAGGCGTTGGGAGGCACACCCAGCATGCTCAGCACATGGTCCTGATGGGTATGTGCGCCTGGGGCATCCTTGCCGGCGTTCAGCAATGGCAGCAGCGAATGACCATCGGTTTCAAGCGGTGCGGCACCGGCCACATCGATCAGTGACGACACAATATCCAGATGGCAGACGAGGCCATCACTCTGCCATTGCGCTACGCCGCCCGGTGGCCGAAAGATGCAGGGCACGTTCACAGAACCCTCATAGAACACCTTTTTCGCCATCAGCCCGTGATCGCCAAGCATTTCCCCATGATCCGATGAAAACACAATCCACGTATTGTCCAGCTCACCGCTTGCCTCAAGCGCTGCGATCACCCTGCCCACACAGTCGTCTATCAGGGTGACCTTGCTGTAGTAGTAGGACTTCATCACCTTGTTTTCCGCCTCGCTCATGTGGTCGAGTTTCATAGGCGCATATTTGAGCAATTGCGCCACATGAGGAGACACCGGCCCGCTGGGTCTGGCGGTGATGGAGAGCGGAATCCCGTCAGCGTTATACAGGCGGCGGTACTCAGCCGTTGAGTCCCAGGGGTCATGGGGCCCGCCGAAATTGACCTGCAGGTAGAACGGCTGATCACCGTTGTGATCTTCGATCCAGGATTCGGCCAGCCCGGCAATGTACATGTCCAGATGATCCTCAGTAGGCAGGTTGCTCGGTGGCAGTTCCCAGGGCATCGCCACCTGCAGGTGTTTTCCGGTGATATGGGTATCCAGGTACCCAAGGTGATTTTCGAGCAGTCCTTTGCTTTCCAGATGGTCCAGATAGCCCGACCCGGTGCTGGCACTCTCGACCGGGCCCGTGGTTTCCCGTGCATCCATAAAGCCCCAGTCAGACATCTCGTCCAGATGATCTCGGGTATGGCCCTTGCCGTGAACCCAGAGGTGGGTCTTGCCGACCACACCGGTACGATAGCCCGCGTCACGGATATTGCGGACATGACTCGGGCCGTGACGGATCTCCGGATTGGCGAAGGTCCACACGCCATGCTGATAGACCTGCTGGCCCGTCATCATGCTCGCCCGGGTCGTCATGCACACCGGCGAACTCGTGCAGCAGTGCGGGAATACCACACCCTCAGCCGCCAGGCGGTCTATATTAGGCGTGATGGCTACCGGGTCCCCCGCATAGCCCATGGTGTCCGAGCGTTGCTGATCAGTAAAGATGAACACAATATTGGGCTTTTGACTGGCTTGCTGCATTCGTTCCCTTCTTTTAAGCGTATGTCACGACAGCCGGACGACGCCATCCCGCGGAGCATTGACTCACTGCCTCGGACACATTGTCACACCGTGCCGGTTCCATATGGGCTCTCGTGGCGGACCGTTGCGATGTCCACGCCCCGGGGCCCCACGGTATCGAAACCGAGATGGAACTTTGCGTGGCGGACGATCGAAGGTCAACCAGGGTAACGTTGCAACATCACCCAGAATGACGACTGCCACCTGGGGAACCTCTGATGAAGGAGTTTTCGGCGATGGCCCGTAAGCGGCCGTCACAGCAGGGACGGGAACAGACCAGAACCCCTCGGGGTGTAGCGCTCATTGTGCTCGCCATCGATCACAGCCAACTACGGCTCCGGCTCGAGAGGCCCTGAATTGACATCGGCGGCATACCCTCAAGACCTGCTGGTGTCTTCGAACGGTGAAACCCCTAGCGGGACTTACTGGAGAGAAACTGCCAAATTTCATCCATCGCGTTGACGTCCTGGTTGGTGGCCCCCAGGAGCAGCTCGGGCGCACCCATCCATGTCTGGGGCAATGAGTGTCCGCCGCCATGGACTTCATAGATCACGAGGTCGTTGCCATTCGGGCCCAACCACGTTTTGCGGATGACTGTGGATGAATCTGTGCCGCGCCTTCAGGCTATCAGGGATGAAATAGGCCGGGGTTCCATGCTGACCATTGAGTTTCCAGACGGGAGCCTGATAAGAGATGGCGTTGCCATTGTTGACTTTTTCGAAGCGCGCTCCGGGGACCCGGCGAAGCCACCAGGCCCCTGCCAGCATATTGTCAGCCTGCTGATTAACGTATTGGGTGCCGAGGGCTTACTGAGGCCCGCGATGCATTACCGTTGGGACTTCAATGAGGAAGACGATGAAGTGCCGGAAACCATTATCGAACTTCTCAGGCACTTCGCCATCGATTTTGTGCCGGAGACCACTGCCTCTCGGTTGGGCATCAATACCTGGCTGAAAGAAAGTCATGTGCTCGACCTCAGACTCAATCGCAAAATTGGACGAGCCAATAACCTTGAAGTGTGGTTGGACTAGCCGAGGCAGGTGGTACCTTAAGGCCGTGTCCACAAACTCCTCGGTGTGCCTTTCCATGCCCCTTATCTGAGGCGTTTGATAAAGCCCGGTATATCCAATCTTCAGGACGCCGCGGTCCCCCTGCCCACCCTGTCCCTTTACCAGATGGATGACGACGGCAGGTTGTTCGCCGTCAAACCGGAACCAGAGCTTCCCGACGTCGAGTTCATTCAGTCTGGCCTGACCCTCACCCAGGGCAATGAGGGCCAGTTCTGGTATCTTTCCCATGAGACCAGTTATCTCTATCTGCCCGGCGGTGCCCCGGCGAGTGCGAGCCCCACGGAGGGCTGACAGAATGGCCGAACGATCGGGGTTCCGACCCCTCCCGTTGCAGCATGGCGAGGATTTCATCCTGATCGATGAGATCAGGGATTTTGAAACCCCGCCTGCTGCATTCGATGCCCTCTGGCATCAACATCCTGCGGCCTATCCAAAAATCCGGATGATGGGCAAAACCATCCCGACGCCTCGATGGCAGCAGGCGTATCTACAAGACTATGCCTTCGCGGGCGAGGTCAGTCGCGCCGCCCCGATGCCGCCGGGGCTCGAGTGCTACCTGGAATGGTTGAGACTTCATGTAGACCGTAGATTGAACGGACTGCTGCTCAACTGGTATGACGGACGCCACAGACACTACATCGGGCGACACCGGGACAAAACGGCAGGGCTGGTTGCGGGTAGCCCGATCGCAACCGTGTCACTGGGTGAGGAGCGGACACTGAGGATGAGGCCGCATCATGGCAAGGGCTATATTGACTTCCGCCTTCAGCACCACAGCGTGGTGGTGATTCCGTACCATATCAATCGCGATTACTACCATGAGGTGCCACCATCGACCCATGAAGGCCGGCGGATATCGGTTACCGCCAGGGTGTTCGAGACAAATGGGCCGGGTGAATCAACGGCCCGCAGGCGACAGGGGCTACGCTTCGCGTAGCCATAGGGTGAGCCCGTGGCCGGGTCAGGTATCTTCATGAAGCCCTCAGGAGAGCCATTTTCGATTGGCAAAGTAACGCCTGGACATCGGTAAACCCAGCAGCGAACAAAGCCTCAATTTGTTCTTCCCTGGTCATGTACAATTCACAATCAGTCATCCCGTCTGGACCAGAGAAGTGATCGTTGACGAGATAGAACCCCTCGTCAGACAGAACGGTACGCACTTGTTCATGCAATCGTTTCGCTAAAGACTTGTGGCGTAACTCATGCACCGCCTGGTTTGTTACCACGCAGTCGAAGATGCCCAGATCTTCCATCCAGTCTTCGGCTTTGAAACTCCGTTCAACGAAGGTAACCCTTTGTCGATACCCATCCAAACGCGTTCTCGCCAGATCGTGCATCGCACCAGAGAAATCCAGTGCAACATAATCGTCCACCCTACAATGCTCCAGCAGGTGTTTAGCCAGAAAACCTGGTCCCGACCCTAGCTCCAGAACTCGACCGACGGCGCTTTCACTCCGGCGGATTTCAGTTGCGAACCGCTCAAAGAACAACGGCCTGTCTGGTCGCTTTTCCAATGCAGTCCGTTCCCATTCAAGCGCGTCCTCCTGAATCCTGAAGTCTATTGGGCTTGGTACTTCATTCACGGTCGGCATAGGTGCTCCATAGTGGACAAGACAGCTATATACGGCAGAACGTGCACATCCCCTCAACTTGCACCCGCTCGATAGCGAAACTTCTACTCACTCGTATCCCACGAGTGCATCCACAGGAGATACCAATGAATCCGCCAGGCAACGTCCTGCTTCGATACCATACATCAGAAAACACCTCGACCCAGCAAGCCCGGGTAAAGCGACAGGATCATCGATTCCTGGGCATGGGCAGTATGGCAACTAGCCGATTATGCCGATCGACGTCGAACAATTCTTTTGCCAGGCGACCCTGTGAACGTTTGCTGCTATCTGTGTTGGACTGACAATGAATGCGGACGAAACGGATACCGGACTCATCGCTGGGCTTTCCAACCGGCGCTGGCATCTGTACGCTAGCGTCTCGTTATTTTCCTGACTGTCTGTTATTCATGATGCGCCTCGGCTCAAGCGGCCTGCTCTTGCTCACTCTGATGGTAACCGGTGCTGTCTGCTGGTCCGATCAGCCCGATCACGACTGGCCCGAGGCCTGGTTCGAACCCATGCGGACCGCCAGCGAACTGGGTATCACCAGTTTCACCCAGAGCCCCATACTCGATGGCAAGGATCTGCCACCGGTCCGGGAACGATTGCCCGCAGACCCACCGGTCGTGGTTCCACTGCGCGCCATCGGCCGCTACGGTGGTACCGCCCGCATCACCCGGGATGAATGGCTGACGTTTCCCAATGTCGAATCGCCGCTGACCATCTCTGCCGACATGCGGACCTTTCTACCTAATCTGGTCGAATCGTGGGACGTCAGCCACGGAGGTCGCCGCATCACCCTCAGACTGCGCGAGGGCATTCGCTGGTCCGACGGCGTACCGCTCACCAGCGACGACTTCCTGTTTGTTTTCAATGACCTGTGGTTAAACGAGGAGATAGCCCCGGTCCCCAGCCCAATGGCCAAGGGCGGGCGCGCGGTGAAGGTAAGTGAGCATGAGTTCTACTACGAATACGACCAACCAAAACCCATCGTGGTCAACTGGCTGGCCCAGTACGGTAGCTTTCTGATCGCACCGAAACACCACTATCAGCAGTTCCACCCCACCTATGTGGACCGGGAGGCGTTGAACCGGCGGATCAGCGACATGGGCTTCATGACCTGGATGGCGTTCATCGGCGCGGCCAGGGGACAGCAGATTGAGGAGAGCGCCGACGCGCCCACCCTGGATGCGCATCGAATGGTACGACGCACACCAACCGCGGCCTACTACGAACGCAACCCCTACTACTTCAAGGTCGACCCGGAGGGTAACCAGCTTCCCTATATCGATGCCGTGGTGTCCAGGGTGATCGACAACAAGGAAGTGATTGCCGCCATGTCCACCAGTGGCCAGCTCGACTTCTCGGCCTTTGAACTGAAGACCCAGGACATCCCGCTACTGAAGCTCGGCGAGCGCACCGGCGAAATCAGGGTACTCATCTGGAACCGGTTGCACTCCAGCGATGTGGTGATCCAGATGAATTACAACCATCCGGACCAGCGCCTGGCGTCATTGTTTCTCGATCACCGCTTTCGGGAGGCGATGTCCATCGCCATCAACCGGGACGAGATGAACAACATCATCTATTTCGGCCACGGCACGCCGCGCCAGGTCACAGCCCATCCCACCAGCGCCATGTTCGAACCGGAATTCGCCACCGCGTACACGCAATACGATCCGCGCCGCGCCCGGGCACTGCTGGACGAAATTGGCCTTAAAGACGTCAACGGCGATGGCCTGCGGGAATTTCCCGACGGCTCACAGCTCGTCATCACGCTGGAATTCATCGACTGGGAAACGCCCAAGGCGATCACTCTTGAACTGGTCACCCTGTACTGGCAGGAAGTGGGCATAGACCTGCGCCTCAAGATCGTCGACCGGAGCCTGCAGTCCGCCCGGGCCCAGGCCAACCAGATGGATATGACCGTCTGGCATGCCGACCGGGACACAGACATCCTGCTGCCGGTCTACCCCGTGTGGTTCGCCCCTGTCTATACCAACTGGGACAACATCATGTGGAACGACTGGTCCCGCTGGTATCTCACCAATGGCCGGTTGGGCAAGGAACCACCGCCACAGTTTCGCCAGCTGCAGCATTGGGTGGACGAACTGGCTTCCACCACGGATGAAGCCCGGCGAATCGAAGTCGGCAAGAACCTGCTGCGGAGCAATGCTGAAAACCTCTGGACCATCGGCACCGTCGGTCTCGCCCCACAGCCGGTCGTGATCTCAAGCCGCCTGCGCGGCGTGCCGGAACAGGGAATCTGGGGCTGGGACAACCGCTGGACCCTGTCCTACCATCCGGCAACGTGGTACTTCGTTGCAGATTAGGTCTACGGAAGGATCAGGAACGGCGGATAGAGCTGATAGACCAGCACATGGCCCTGGCTACGTAGCATGTTTTTGGAAAATCGTGGATTTGGTGGAGCTAGGCAGGATCGAACTGCCGACCTCGTGACTGCCAGTCACGCGCTCTCCCAGCTGAGCTATAGCCCCATGTTTTGGTGTTGGGAACGAAGGGTGCGAATCGTAGCGGAAAAATCAGGGACGATCAACAGAACCTGGGCCACCGCGACGTCTCAATTGTTGCCATCGCCAGTTGCAGACAATCAGCGGTGGTTGATGGTTCTCGTGCCCGGGGCCGGCGGGTCCTGGGGTGGTCCGGCAAAACACTGGGCGATGGCCATCCAGCGGGTGGCGGGTTCACCCACCACGGCAAGATTCACATCGGCAATGTTACGGCCCTGGGTGACCACGTGGCAGAACTCTGCGGAATCACCCTGTACGTAATTGTCCGCAGAGGGCTCGCCCCACTCCCAGGTGTCACCATTGGGCGCGGTCAGCTTTACGTAGGGCGCGGGACCCGGCGGGTCCAGCTGGCGGTTGGCAAAGGTCCAGCCGTAGGTTCTGACGCCGATCACGCAGATGTTCTTGAGGCGTTCGCCATTGTTCCGCTTGGTTCCAAACAGGTCATAGATGTCCTGGCCGTGGGACCACGTCTCCATCTGTCGGGCGGTGGTGAACATCATCACCCCCATGTCCGGGCCAAACCAGGGCACGCGGCGCTTCGGATCACTGTTGCCGAGCTGGTTGCACATGTCCTGAAAATAGCGCCACCAGGTGTCCAGCAGTTCCTCGCCCTCCATGGTGGGATTCATCAGTGCCCCCACCTTTGCTGGCTGCGCCTTCTGTGCCAGAAATTCCTCGGCATCCGTCAGTGACAGCACCGCGGCACGGTCCGCGCCATGCAGATGCTGCACCACCTTGTTGATGGTCCAGTTCTTGAACGGGGTCTCCCGCGCCCAGTCGTCCTGGTCCAGCTTGTCCAGTACTGCCTTGAGCTCGGTGCCTTCTTCCAACAGATCTTCGGCCTGTTGCATCATGTTGTGTACTCCCTCGTCGTCATCTGTCTGCTGTTGTCTGTCTCATTCTATGGCCTTGCCAGCGTCTCGTATTCCTTCTGAAGCTTCTTCATCGCCTTGTTGGAGACCCCGCCCAGCACGTCTGTGGCGTGCTTGATTCGGGCACGGATCAGGTCCGGGCCGATGATCGCCATGGAATCAAACAGCGGCGGGGAAACAGGCTTGCCCGACACCGCCACAAAGATCGGTGCGAGCACATCCCTGATCCTGATGTCCATGGATTCTGCGAGGCGGGCAAAGAGGTCATTGAGTTTGTCCCGGTCCCAGCCATCGAGTGACTCCATCTCCCACAGGGTGAACTGCAGCACCTTCTTCACCTCGTCGGGGGCCAGGGTCTTGTGAGCCAGTGCCTCCTCGGTCAACTCCGGCAGGCCCTCTGCAAAAAACGCAATCATGCCGGCGACTTCCGAGAACACGTCCACCCGCTCCCGGATCAGGGGGATCACCTTCACGAGGTTCTCCCGGTTGTAGGCCCAGTTGCTGATCCGGTCTGCAAAGGCGTCATCATCAAGCTCTTCCCGCAGCCAGCGCCCGTTCAGCCATTTCAGTTTTTCCACATCAAACACCGGCGCCCCGAGGGAGATCCGCTGCAGATCAAAGTGTTCGATCATGGTGGCCAGAGAGAATTTCTCCTCCCCGTCCGGCATGCTCCAGCCGAGCATCCCGAGATAATTCAGTACCGCTTCCGGCAAAAAGCCCATGCGTTCGTAGAAGCGGATGCTGGTGGGGTTCTTGCGCTTGGAGAGCTTGCTCTTGTCCGGGTTGCGCAGCAGCGGCATGTGAATCAGCTCCGGCATGGCCCAGCCGAAATACTGGTACAGCAGGATGTGCTTGGGCGCGGAATTGATCCATTCTTCGCCGCGAATGATATGGGTAATCTCCATCAGATGGTCATCGACGACCACGGCCAGATGGTAGGTGGGGCTGCCATCGGACTTCATCAGCACCTGCATGTCGATCTGCGCCCAGTCGATTTCGATCTGCCCGCGCAGTTGGTCCTGCACAATACAGGTGCCGCTGTCGGGCACCTTCATGCGCACCACGTGTTCCTCGCCAGCGGCCAGCTTGCGTGCCACTTCGTCTTGGGTAAGCGACATGCACAGGCCATCGTAACGGGCGGTTTCCTTACGGGCCATCTGCCCTGCCCGCATTTCATTCAACCGCCCGGTGCTGCAGAAGCAGTGAAACGCGTGGCCGTCCGCGAGCAATTGCCTGACGTATTCAGCATAGATGGGCAGGCGCTCGCTCTGCCGGTAGGGTCCATACGGGCCGGGTTTGTCGGGCCCTTCATCCCAGTCCAGGCCCAGCCAGCGCAGGGAATCGAGAATATTCTGCTCCGATGCCGCAGTGCTGCGGGCGGCATCGGTGTCTTCAATACGAAGAATGAACTGGCCCCCATTCTGACGGGCAAGGCAGAGACTGAACAGCGCCATATAGGCAGTGCCCACGTGAGGGTCTCCGGTAGGAGACGGGGCGACACGGGTACGGATTGGCATGGCGCGGATGTTACACTATCGCCCCTCAACTTTTAATCACGAGTCGCCACCAGAGCCCATGTCCGAGCATCAGACCATGGCCCCTTCACTCGCCCTGGACCGGAGACTGTCCGTCGCCCCGATGATGGGCTGCACCGACCGGCACTGCCGGGTTCTGTTGCGGCTGCTGTCTCCCCATGCCCTGCTCTACAGCGAAATGATCGCCACCGGGGCGCTGCTGCATGGCGATACCGAGCGGATTCTGGCTCATGGCATTGATGAACCCGCTGCGTTTCAGCTGGGTGGCAGCAACCCTGAAGATCTTGCGGCCTGCGCACGGCTGATCGAACAAGCGGGTTACCGGGAGGTGAATCTCAACTGCGGCTGCCCGAGCGACCGGGTGCAGGTCGGCGGTATCGGTGCCTGCCTGATGGCGGAGCCTGATCTCGTTGCCGAGTGCTATCGCGCCATGGCGGAGGCAGTGAACCTTCCGGTGACCATTAAATGCCGCATCGGCATTGATGACCGGGATGACTATGGCTTCTTCACCGGGTTCTTGACGCCAATTCATCAGGCCGGCTGCCGGGTGTTCATCGTCCATGCCCGTAAGGCGGTCCTGCAGGGCCTGTCACCCAGGGAGAACCGGGAGATTCCGCCACTCGTGTACGATTATGTGCGCCGTGCCATGGCAGACTTTCCGGACACGACCTTTGTGCTCAATGGCGGCATCAAGACTGCAGAAGAGGTTCGATGCCTGCAACCCGGGTTTCACGGCCTCATGCTGGGCCGGGCCCCGTACGCCAACCCCTGGTTGCTGGCAGAGATTGAACAGCAATGCTTCGGCACGCCGATGCCGGACCCGGAACTGATCCTCGCGGCGTATCGGGACTATATGACAGAGCAGATCGCAAGCGGCACTGCCGTCAAGTACATGGCCAAACACCTGCTCGGATATTTCACCGGCCACCGGGGTGCCCGGGCCTTCCGGCGCTATCTCAGCAGCCACATGTTCGCTGCTGACGCCGGCATTGAAGTTCTCGATGACGCACTGGCGGAATCCGGGGTCCTTGACCACTGCCGGGCGGCCATGGCGGTGGCCCGGTGATCAGGCGTCTGACTCAATTCTTTGAGGCCCACTTTGTCGAGCAGCCGCAACAGGACGACCAGCACGGGATCGAATTCACGACGGCCGCACTGCTGATCGAGGTATCCCGCAGTGATAACGACAAAGACGACCAGGAACAGGCATCGATCATCGGAATTTTGACGTCGCTGTTCAACTTCAGCAGTGAGGAACTGACTACGCTCATGGCGGCTGCAGAGGATGCGGTGGATGATGCCCATGACCTGCATCAGTTCACGCGTCTCGTCAACGAGACCTATGACTATGACGGTCGCAAACGTCTGGTGGTCGCACTCTGGCAGGTCGCCTTCGCAGACGGCAGGGTTGACAAGTTCGAGGAGCACATCATCCGCAGAATCGCAGGGCTGCTGCACATCGACAACGGTGACTTTACCGAGGCAAGGCACATCGCGCGGCAGTCAATGCAGGTCGGCCGTTAGGTTCAGGCGCTCTGTTTGGCCACAGCGCGGGAGACCTGCATCGCCTGTTCTTCCTCAAGGGCCGCCACAAGATCCTTGAAATCGCGATGGTTCTTCTTATTCAGGGTCATCAGAATGCGGTGGGCTTCGAGGACCTGATCCCGCAGGTTGGCCTCAGAGACGATCTCCTGGGGGAGTTCCAGCATGTCCGGCATCCCATCCAGCGGGCCATCGACGATCACGAAGACATCTTCGAAACCTACGTTCTGCAACGTTCTGGTGACGTCTTCAATGCTGGTAAACAACGTGGGCTTGTGGCCATAGGCGGCCTGGGTACGCAGCGAAATCTTGGCCAGCATTCCAAGCGTCGTACTGTCCAGCGCTTCGGTTTCGGTCAGATCCAGTACCACGGCGCGAAACGATTTGGAGTGGCCGACCTTTTCCAGGAATGTACTGATGGTCGGGCCCAGGGTAACACGTACATCGCCGACGAATTTCAATACAAAAACGCCGTCGGTCTCCGTGTACAGAATCTTGCTCATCTCTTCTACTCTCGGGCCGTCCGACCCTGACTCATGTAATGTCTTTATGCCTCATCGGGAGGCCACCGCCCTTTTGTGCTTCTTTCGGCCAGGGGGCTGGCCAGCACTGCGGGCCTGCGGGTCTGCGCTCACCGTCAATACCGCCACATCATCCGGGAGCCCGGTCGCTTCCATGCCCAGCTTTTCGGCCAGTGCGTCCACATTTCGGACGCCGCATTCTATCAGTGAAAGCAGCTGCGATTCCTTATCTTTCAGTGTCCCTTGAGGCATTATTTCAAGCACTCCGTCGGAAAAGAGCACCAGATGCCATGATTGCGGCAGCGAGACCTGCCTGGTCTCGTAGGTCACTCGCTTGAACAGCCCCAGCGGCCTGCCACCTGATTGAAGGTAGCAGGTCGTGTCCGCGCCGGTGAGTATCGCGCCCGGAAAGTGGGCGGCATTGGAATATTCCAGGGTCGCTGCATCCGCATCGATGATGCCCAGAAACAGGGTCAGGTGATGTTCGAGTTCGCCGAGCAGCAGTTCCTTGTTCATCCACTTCAGGATGGCACCGGTATCCTGCAGTTTGAGCTGGCTGAATCTGCGCAACAGATGCCGTGACAGACTCTTCAGCAGCACCGTCACGAATGCACTGGAGGCGCCGTGGCCAGACACGTCGGCAAGATAGAACAGCACCCGCCCATCCGGCAATGCAAAATAATCCACGAAATCACCGCTCAGTATCAGCGATGGATAGATCCGATGGTTGAGTTCAACCTCACCCAGCATGCAGGGCGTTTCAGGCATCATCCTGCGCTGGACCCTGAACCCCGCCTGCTGATCGGCAATCAGGGCCCGCAGACGCTGATCGTTGGGGCCGGTCCGCTCCTTGTGCCTGGTTGTCCTGGGTTTCCTGTTCGGCACAGGATGCGCGCTGCTACTGTGGCCGTCCAGGATCTGCTTTTCAATTTCATACTTCAGCAGAGCACTGGCGCCGCGCTCGAGCACCGCATAGCCGGATGCGCCCGCGACAAGCCCCTGTACCGCCGCATCAAGGTGTTCCGGTGGCAACAGCAGGATCACCGGAGTGGTGGTGTTGTGCGACCTGATCTGCCGGACCATTTCAGCCAGTGTTGCAACACAATGGCTGAGCAGGATGACGTCGTAACGGTGGTCAAGTATGCGGGCGAGCCCTTTGGATTGGCTCGCGACCGACCTGACCCGATAGCCAGCATCACTGAGTATGTCGTGGATGTCCTCATCGACTAGCCCCTCGGTGTCAATGAGCAGGATCTTGTTCTGCACCGGCCTCATGGGCCAAGAACCCAGAGGTGGGCAACACAGGTATGCATTCGACCACAATGCTGATCGAGACAGTGCTGGTCAAGACAGTGCTGGTCAAGACAGTGCTTGCCAAAACAGTGCTTGTCAAAACAATGCTCGAAAAAACCAGGGATGACAGCGGCTTTCAACGCGTCCCCACTACCGGCAGGATGTTCATTCGGACTTTACTCCCCGATCCCTTTAATTACAACGTGTTAGAGCATTTTTATAAACAAGATACGAGGAATTGATGTTTGTAGCCTAAAAATCGTCACCGAAAGCGTCATCCACCTTGCCGTCGTTGATCAGAAACTCCCTGCGTTGCAGGTAGGCTTCACGGATAAAGATATACCGGTCTCCAAACATGGCGCTTTCCGCCTTGAGCAACCCGGCCCGCGTATCAATCAGTCGCAGTCCATAGGCAACGTTGCGATGCTCTACCGGATACAGATATCCCAGCGGGTCCAGGCGACCATCCGGATATCGCGCGACACCGTCGCGAACCGTGCTCGGGCCCATCAGGGGCAGCACCAGGTAGGGCCCGGCAGGTACACCCCAGACCGCCAGCGTCTGGCCGAAGTCCTCCTGGCTATCGGCCAACCCCATTTGGGTGGCCGGGTCGAACAGGCCACCCAGGCCCAGGGTGGAATTGATCAGCACCCGCAGCAAATCCGTTGCCCCCGCCCCCGCTTTGCCCTGCAGCAGATTGTTCACACCATCGGTGATGTCCTCCAGGTTACCGAATACGTTGCCCACCCCAAGACGAAGCGGAGACGGCACCACCCTTTCATAGCCCCGGGCGAGCGGACGCAGCGCCGCCCGGTCCAGTGCGTCATTGAAGCCGTGCACACCCCGATTGAACCCTTCCCAGGGATCCGGACCGGCTTCCTGGGCAGCGGTCGGCAGGGCAACCAGCAGCGCCAGCAACATCCATTTTCTCATTCAGAGCTCCGCCTGACGTCGTTGTACTCGATCCCACTGGGCCTCGAGGCGTTTGGGTGAAACCGGCAGGCTGGTGCCCACCGGCTGGGCAAATAGCGACACCCGGTATTCTTCTACCATCCAGCGGTAATGCTGAGCGGCCTCGACGTCGTCATTGTTGATGTGAGACATACGCTCAATATAGCCAGCCAGTTCATCAGTGGCCTGACGGTCACGGCCAAGGTTGCCCTTTAGTTTTTCCAGCCGGTACTCGATCGCTCTCAGAAACCTGGGATACTGACGCAACCAGGCAAAAGGCAGGTCTTTCAGAAAGCCTGGTCCAAGCAACCCATCCAGCTGGCCCCGGATGTCCGCCATCGATGCCCCATTAAGATCGGTCTCGTCCGCCGCCAGTCGCTGCTCAACCTCATTCATGGACTTGAGCGTGGTCTGAAGCAGGTCAGCCACTTCATTGGCGACGCTCATGAGACCACCCTTGCCCTGTAATCGTTCACGAAAGGCGGCCTCGGAGGTTACCGGCACCTGATCCTCCACAAACGTATACCGGAACACCGCATCGACGATGTCATTCAATAAGGGTTCGGCCCGGCCACGGGTCGCGTAATACAGGGCAAAACCCTTAAAGCCCGGAATATGGCCGCGCACATACTTCTCCTGATCACGCAGCTGCAACCGGATCAGCCGCAGCAGCCCCTGATCGCTCAGCCGCCTGGCTGTAAGCTGATTGTCCACAATCTGGATTGCCACGGTATCGCCCTGATCCACCACCGCCGGATAACCCTTCACGCGCATGTTGGCGTGGCTGAATTCCACCTGCCGGGGCAACTCGCCGAAGGTCCAGTCCGTCAGGCCTTCACGTTCCACGTCATGGGGCTTGCGGCGTGCAAAGCTCTTGCTGACCACTTCCGAGAACTGTGCCCGCAGTACATCCACATCGCGGCCACCCCCCAGCACCCGGCCCGCCTCATCGATCACCCGAACATTCATGTTAAGGTGCCTGTCCAGGTTCCCGACTTTGAAATCAGCGGCCGTCACCCGGTTACCCGTCAACCTGAACAGCCGCTCGGCGAGTACCTCGGTCAGTTCCCTGCCATCAAATTCGAGCCCCTCGATCACCCGGTCCGCATAGTCAGGAGCCGGCACAAAGTGACGCCGCAGCGCCTTGGGCAGCGAACGGATCAAAGCCAGGCACTTCTCACGAAGCAGGCCGGGAATCACCCAGTCAAGCTGCGCCCTCGATACTTCCCGCAACATCGCCACCGGCACGTCCACAGACACTCCGTCGTCCTCCTGCCGGGGGTCGAAGGTGTAATTGAGCTTCAGATCAGCGCTCGCCACCTTGATGGCATCAGGGTAGAGCTTCTCCGAGATCTCGACCTTCTGTTGCATCAGCTGCTCCCGGTCCAGAAACAGCTGCCGCGAATTCTGCTTGCTCTCATTGACGAAACTGCGCAGGTCCAGTTCGCTGCAGATATTGGCCGGCAGCCGCTGATCGTAGAATTCGTAGAGCACATGGGCATCGACCAGGATGTCTCGTTTGCGAGACTTCGATTCCAGCCGTTCCACCTCGTCAATGAGCCGCTTGTTCTGTTGCAGGAAGCCCGGATTCCACTTCAATTGCTGCTCTACCAGGGCCGATTGGATGAAGATTTCCCGGGCCTTCACGGGGTCAAGCGCACCGAAGGACACGCGTCTGCCAGTCACCACCGGTAGCCCATACAAACTGACCTCTTCGAGTGCAATGACCTGACCCTGTTCCCGCTCAAACGTGGGTTCGGAGTAGTTTCGGTTCACAAGATCGGGGGCGAGTGGCTCCACCCATGCGCTGTCAATCGCGGCCACGTTGCGTCCGTACAGTCTGGTCGTTTCAACCAGTTCGCCAGACACGATCCACTTCGGCTTGCGCTTGAATACCGCCGAGCCCGGAAAAATGTAGTGGGTGCGATTGCGGGCACCGGCATATTCGTTCTCACCAGTCTTCTGCCCGATGTTGCCGAGCAGCCCCGCCAGAATGGCACGATGCACGCTGGCATCGTCGCCTGGCGCCTGATTGACCTTCAGGCCGGCCTCCCTGCAGATGAGGGTCAGCTGGCGATGAATATCCCGCCACTCCCGCATCCTGATGAACGACAGGAAGTGATCCCTGCAGTATTTGCGCAACTGACTCTGGGTCCTCTCCTGGCGTTCGGTCTCGTAGCGCTGCCACAGATTCACCAGCGTCAGAAAGTCAGACTCCTCATGCCAGAATTCGCGATGCGCCTGGTCTGCCGCCTGCTGATGCTCGTGCGGACGGTCCCGCGGGTCCTGCACAGACAGCGCACTGGTGATGACCAACAGTTCCGCCAGGCAGCCGGTTCTGGCCGCGGCCAGCAACATGCGGGCGAAACGCAGGTCCACCGGGAAGCGGGACATATCCTTGCCCAGCCGGGTGATACTCCGGTTTCGGCCCACGGCGCCCAGCTCAAACAGCAGCTGAAAACCGTCATTGATCTGCCGCTGGTCCGGGCGTTCCACGAACGGAAACTTCGCGATATCACCAAGGCGTAACACCAGCATCTGAAGGATGACGGACGCCAGATTGGTGCGCATGATTTCCGGCTGGGTGAACTCCGGCCGGGAGGCAAAATCGTCTTCCGAGTACAATCGATAGCACACCCCGGCGGAGACCCGGCCACAGCGGCCCTTTCGCTGCTCTGCGCTCGCCTGGGAGATGGGCTCGACGGGAAGCTGCTGCACCTTGGAGCGATAGCTGTAGCGTGAAATGCGGGCCATTCCGGGATCAATCACATAGCGAATCCCCGGCACCGTCAGGGATGTCTCGGCAACGTTGGTCGCCAGCACCACTCGCTGCCGGTCGTGAGGCGCGAAAATACGGTTCTGTTCGGCAACACTCAGACGGGAATACAGCGGCAGGACCTCAAGGTCTGCCAAACCGGACCGGCGGATGGCCGTGGACAGCTCCCTGATCTCCCGTTCGCCGGGCAGAAACACCAGCGTATCCCCCCGCTCCCGCCGCCGGTGAATCTCACCCAGTACATCCAGGATACCCCCGTAAATCTGCTCATCGGCATCCTCTGACTTACTCCTCTCCAGGGGCCGATACAGGACATCCACGGGATAGGTCCTGCCGGATACCTCGATGATGGGCGCGTTACCGAAGTGGCTGGAGAACCTCTGGACGTCAATGGTGGCCGAGGTCACGATCACCTTGAGATCAGGCCGCTTCGGCAGAATTCGCTTGATGTAGCCCAGCAGGAAGTCGATGTTGAGGCTGCGTTCGTGTGCCTCGTCGATGATGATCGTGTCGTACTGCTCCAGAAATCGATCATCCTGGGTTTCCGCCAGCAGAATCCCATCGGTCATCAGCTTGATGTGGGTTTCCGGTCCAGTGTGGTCGGTAAACCGCATCTGGTAGCCCACCTGGCTACCCAGTTTGACACCCAGTTCATCAGCAATACGCTGTGCCACCGTACGCGCAGCCACCCGACGCGGCTGGGTGTGGCCAATTGTGCCGAGAATGCCACGACCCATGTCGAGACAGATCTTTGGAATCTGCGTGGTTTTGCCGGAACCTGTTTCACCGGCCACGATCACCACCTGGTGGGACGCGATGGCGGCCCTGATATCCGCTACCCGGGCCGTGATGGGCAGTTCTTCCGGATAGTCTACCGGGGGGACAGTGTCGCGCCGACGTTCTGCCAACTGGACGGATTTCGTGATGCGGCGGGAGAGCTTCTCACGGTTGCGCTTGCTGCCGAGTTCCTTGCCAAATCGAAACCGGTCGCGAATCATGCACAGTGGCAGCTGTGCCTTGAGGTCTTGCGCCGAGAGAGGGTTCACTCGGGACTGGCTCATTGAAATACCCGCTCACCTGACCTCGCTCACTTGGTCAGATAGTTCATGCCCTCTTCGATGCCACGGATCGTCAGCGGATACATCTGGTCATCCACCAGTTTCTTCGTGAGGGCCACGGATGTGGAGTACTCCCAGGTGTCGTGGGGCGTAGGATTAATCCAGATAACCTTGTCGTAGGTGTCCATCATGCGCTGCATCCAGATGGCGCCGGCTTCTTCGTTCCAGTGCTCCACGCTGCCACCGGCATGGGTGATCTCATACGGCGCCATGGTCGCATCGCCCACAAAGATGACTTTGTAGTCATGGGCGTACTTGTGCAGGATGTCGAAGGTGTCTAGCCGCTCATTCATCCGTCGGTTGTGCTCCTTCCAGACGCCGTCATAGACGAAGTTGTGGAAGTAGTAGGTCTCCAGATGTTTGAACTCGCTGCGGGCAGCGGAGAACAGTTCCTCACAAACTTTGACGTGGGCATCCATCGAGCCACCGTTGTCCAGAAACAGCAGCACCTTGACGGTATTGCGCCGCTCGGGGCGCATGATGATGTCCAGCAGGCCGCCGTTCTTGGCCGTCTTGCTGATGGTCGTGTTGATGTCGAATTCGTCCTCGGCGCCGGTCCGGGCGAGCTTGCGCAGGCGCCGCATCGCGATCTTCATGCCGCGTGTGCCCAGTTCGACATTGTCGTCGTAGGCTTTATAGTCCCGCTTGTCCCACTGCCGTTTGCCGCGGCGTTTCTTGCCGTCGCGGTCCTTGCCTTCTTCGCCCTTGCCGCGCTTTCCCTTGCCTTCCTTGTCCTTGTCATCCCCTTCGCCGCGGGCGGCTTCTTCCACCTCACGCTTGAAGGCCTCGATCAGTTTTTCCAGCCCACCGAGGGACTTGATCTTCTCCAGCTCCTCCGGGGTCAGGGACTTCTCGAATTCACGGCGCAGAAATTCATCTGGAATGAGTGATGCAATCATCCCGGCAAGATCTTCGAGCCCCTTGAAGTAGGTTGAGAATGCACGATCAAACTTGTCGTAATGGCGCTCGTCCTTCACCAGCGCCATGCGCGACAGGTAATAGAACTCGTCCATGTCTGCGTACACCAACCGGGCCTTGAGCACGTCCATCAGATGCAACAGTTCCGTGATGGATACGGGAATCCGGGCCTTCTTCAGGGCAAGAAAGAAATTGATCAGCATGCTTGGGTCACTTCCTTTGGCAGTCGCTTTCCTGACCGTATAGCTTAACCGTTTTTACGGCGGTTCATAAAGGCCAGACGCTCCAGCAGTTGAACGTCCTGCTCGTTTTTAACCAGTGCACCGTACAGCGGCGGGATGGCCTTTGAGGTGTCGCGGTTGGTCAGAATCTCGTCCGGTATATCATCGGCCATCAGCAGCTTCAGCCAGTCGATCAGTTCCGAGGTGGAGGGCTTCTTCTTCAGGCCCGGCACCTTGCGCACATCGAAGAAGATCTCCATGGCTTCCTTGACCAGGTCCTGCTTGATGTGGGGATAGTGCACGTCCACGATTTCCTGCATCGTTTCCCGGTCCGGAAACTGAATATAGTGAAAGAAACATCGGCGCAGGAAGGCGTCTGGCAGTTCCTTTTCATTGTTACTGGTGATCACGACCACGGGCCGATGCTTTGCCTTGATATTCTCGCCGGTCTCGTAGACAAAGAACTCCATTTTGTCGAGTTCCAGCAGCAGGTCATTCGGGAATTCAATGTCTGCCTTGTCGATCTCATCGATCAGCAGCACCACCTTCTCGTCTGCATCGAAAGCTTCCCACAACTTGCCCTTGTCGATGTAATTCTTGATGTCGTGCACACGATCATCGCCCAGTTGTGAGTCCCGCAGACGTGACACCGCATCGTATTCATACAGCCCCTGCTGGGCCTTGGTGGTGGACTTGATGTGCCACGGAATCAGCCTCATGCCAAGCGACCCGGCGACTTCTTCTGCCAGCATGGTCTTGCCGGTGCCGGGCTCACCCTTGATCAGCAGTGGCCGCTCCAGCGTGACGGCGGCGTTGACGGCCATCTGCAATTCTTCAGTGGCGATATAAGTTTCTGTGCTCGTGAATTTCATAGATCAGTTTCAACCGTGGGCAAAGGGCTGGAATATAACGACTCGCACAACGATTTGCCAGTGCTGGTAACGTCTGGCCAGGGCCCCGGCGAAGGGAAACTTCTCTGAACCCGTCGTCTAAACCTCGCGAGTTCGGGGCACATTCGCGATCTTCTGCACAGGGGTTGGCCCATCAGAATCAATCAATCAGAGCTTCCCCCGGGCCCTCCGGAGCCTTGGCAGGGACCGGCGGGTTCTCGCTGCCCTGGGCCGTCGACCCGCCAGATCGCCTGGCGCCAGCCCTGGTACGACGTCGCAACAAGGTCCGTGCCAGCATCACCAGCACCATCACAAACGTGGTCACCAGCAGCGCCACACCACCTTTCATCCCGCTGCGGGCGCCTTCAAGCAGCAGATCCATGGTCAGCACCACAATGGCTGGCGCGAAGAATTCCGGCGATTCTCCGGCATACCACGGGGTAAATATCAGCACCACAAAGAAGCCTCGAAGCAGATCCCGGCTGGCGCCATCGGCCATCCAGGCAGATGTCATATGCCACCAGATGACACAACAGGCCGCGCCCGACCCGAAATAGATCAGCCAGGCAATCACATACTCAACAGCAAACATGTGTCATCACCCGACTAGAACTCCACCCAGCGCACGATCTTCTCTTCTGCCTCGTCCGGGTGAATCCACTCTTCTGAAACCACCCTTCCCCGTACCGAGATGCCGGCCTGATGCACGGTATGGCGACTGCCTGACACCAGGGGATGCCACCACTCAAGGTCCCTGCCCTCGGCCACCCGGCGGTACGCGCAGGAGGTGGGCAGCCAGGAAATGGTGGGCACGGATTCCGGCGTCAGATGAACACAGGTCGGTACCAGTGTATTTCGGTGTACATAATCACTGCAGCGGCAGGCCTGCTGGTCCAGGTACCTGCACACCACGGAGGTATAGAACACTTCGCTCGTATCCCACGCTTCCAGCTTGACCATACAGCAGCGGGCACACCCGTCGCAGAGTGACTCCCATTCGTCCGGAGACATCTCCTCCAGGGTCTTCTCCTTCCAGAACGGACGACGGCTATTCATCAGAGTCGATACTCCGGTGGCGGAAGCTGCAGGTGATAGCCTTCGTCTTCCAGATGCCGAAGCACCAGTTCAGGGTCTTCCCGCGACAGTTTGCGGTCTGGCGTCAACTCGAAGGTCATGGCCCGTTCGGGTTTACCGAAGGTCGCCAGCAGGGCTTCCGGCACCCGGGTCAGGCCGTCACATTCCGCGACATACAGGTACAGGTCGCGTCGTTTGCGGGTCCTGTAGACTTCTACTTTCACGATGACACCCGCAGGGTGGACACCAGTTGCTGCAGCGCCCGCACCACGGCACCCCGGCGCCAGCCCAGCAGTTCCTCGGAAAGCTCTCCATCTGGCGCCAGCAGTTCCTCCAGATGACGCCGCTTGACCAGCAACTCCGGCGCCACCTGCAGCGCTTCGGCCAGTTCATCGGCATGGCGACGCAGTGCCTTCAGTTGCTGGCTGTCGATCGGGCCGCGAACCTCTTCACTATCCGGGTATTGATCTTCCGGGGTCGCCCTGGCCGTTGACGCGATTTCGATCAGTTCATCGCCTATCCGCCTGGCTTGTCTGAAAGACAGACCCGCTTGTGCTTCAAGCTCTTGGCGCGAGGTCAACTTGCGCCGTGCGATGGCGAGCAGCGCCTTGTTGTCCAGGATCCGATTGCGTGGCATGTCACGTTTCCTGGCCTGCTGTTCACGCCAGGCGGCAACGGCTCGAAGCACATTCAACTGTTGTGGATTCAGCCGGTTGGTACCCTTGATTTTTTTGTAGGCAAGATCGGGGTCGATCATGGTTGGCACATCGACACTCATCCGCTCACATTCCTCGTCAACCCATGGCTGGCGTTGTGCCTTTTCCAGTGCCTCGCGCTGAAGGCCATAGACCTGGTACAGATAGATGACGTCCAGTGCTGCATAGTCGAGCTGGCTTTCAGTCAGGGGCCGCTGCAACCAGTCGGAACGGGTCTCCTCCTTCGGAACGTCAATCCCCAGATAATGGCTCACCAGATTCTGGTAGCTCATGGAGAATCGAACCCCGAGTAAGGCTGCGGCAATCTGCGTATCAAACAGCGGGCTTGGCATTACGCCCAGGCACTGCTGAAACACTTCGAGATCCTCGGAACAGGCGTGAAAGACCTTGATGATCTTCGGCGCTGTCATCAACCCGGCCAGTGGGGACAGATCCTCTATCGACAACGGATCAATCAGAAAGCACTGGTCTCCATTGTAGATCTGTATCAAGCCAACGATGGGGTAGTAGGTGTTGAACCGGGCAAACTCGGTATCGACAGCCAGCACTTTCGCCGTCTCACAGCCGATCACCGCCTCGCGAAGCGCATCGGGTTGATCAATGTAGTGGTAATCCATGTAGGTTCCCGAGCTTCCTGATTGGAGCATGGTTGCTGTTGTTGCTGTGTAGTTGCTGTAGTTGCTGTAGTTGCTGTAGTTGCTGTAGTTGCTGTAGTTGCTGTAGTTGCTGTGCAGTTAAACTGGAGTCTGGTCGTTAGAATCTGGTGACTGAGTCCGGCCCTCAAGTCGGTCGCGGCCCGTCAGTCATAGCGGTTTACGGCCCGACAGCGCCAGCGACAGAGTATTGCCATCGACAAATTCAAGCTCGCCACCGAGCGGAATCCCCTGGGCGAGCCGCGACACCCTGACCCCTAACGGCTTGACCGTTTCCAGCAGGAAATGCGCCGTCGCCTCACCTTCAACACTTGACCCGAGGGCGACGATCACTTCCTCAACTTCCTCACGGCAGCGTGCCTCCAGTTGATCGATTCCGAGTTCCGCCGGGCCGATACCATCAATTGGTGACAGGTTGCCCATGAGGACGAAGTAGCGGCCCCGGTAACCTCCCGACTGTTCAATCGCGAGCACATCGGCCGGAGACTCCACCACACATAGCTGAGTGGCATCACGCTGGGGATTGGTACAGATCGGGCAGGTGACCAGCTCGGTGAGATTTCGGCAGCCACTACATTCCCTGATCTGCTCCATTGCGGCCACCAACTGCCGCGCCAGACGCAGCCCACCTTCCCGGTCTCGTTCAAGCAGATGAAACACCATTCGCTGGGCTGTCCGCGGCCCTACCCCGGGGAGCACACGAAAGGCCTCAATCAGTTTATCAAGGACGCCTGCCGACTGGTTCATGTTCGCATTTGCTGCTGAATCGGTATCACGAGAACGGTAACTTGAAGCCAGGCGGCAACGGAATGCCGGCAGTCAATTCAGACATCCGCTCCTTCTGACTGGACTCGATGCGCCGGACTGCATCGTTGACAGCAGCAGCAATCAGGTCTTCCAGAATTTCCTTGTCTTCACTCATGAGGCTGTTATCAATGTTCACCGCTTTGACATCGTGGCGGCCCGTCATGGTGACTTTGACCAGCCCGGCTCCGGACTCCCCGGTGACCTCTGCACGGGCGATTTCAGCCTGCAGCTTCTGCACTTTTTCCTGCATCTCCTGGGCCTGTTTCATCAGATCCCCGAGGCCTTTCATCGTCATCTGTGATCTCCCGCGGATCCTGTCGACCCCGCAAAGACTGGCTTGATGCTGGCCTGGTCGAGCCTGCCGTTAAAATTTCTGATCAGTGTCTGAATCACCGTGTCATTCTCAATCACCGCCACTGCCCGGGCCTGAAGCTCGGCCCGCTCTCTTTGACGCAGCTCGGCTGGTGTCTCATCTTCCACGTCGCCAATCTCAATACTGAGCCTGACCTCCCGGCCCGCGACACGGGACAGGGCCTCTGCAATGCGGCGCTCATGGGTCTCATTCCAGAGACTGGCATGGGCTTCATTTAGCTTCAGATTAAGGAAATCCTGGCCGCAGTCACTGCTTGCGCAATTGGCGGCGAGCGTACCGGTGACGCCGGTGAGGCTCATCAAGTCGAGCAGTTCCGGCCAGGGCGTCACAGTTATGTCAACCACCGATACCGGTTCTGCGGCTCTGGGTTCTGTAGCTCTGGGTTCTGCGGCTCTGGGTTCTGTGGCTCTGGGTTCTGTGGCTCCAGATTCGTCGGCTCCGTGTTCTGTAGCTCTGGATTCTGTGGCTCCGGGTTTAGTAGCCCCGTGCTCGGTGATCACGGATTCGGAGACCCTGGGTTGTGTGCTGGATTCAGCGCCAGCTTCAGTGCGGGTTATCGTGGCTGTCGGCCGAGTAGCCGCGAGTGAGGCATCGCCCTGTCTGGACCCCGCCGGTGATCCAGGATCAGCTGACTCAGGGCTAGACCGATCATTTCGCACCGGAGCCGTCGCAGCTGGCGGCTTCTGAAGGCTGACCGCCGCTCGCACCGACGCCGGCATGGATGGCTTCGGTGCGCTCGTCGATGCTCCGGACGATGGCTGGGGACGACCCGCAGGCTCCGCTTGCACACTGTCCGGTACTCTGTGTACGGAATGATGTCCGGAATGATGTGCGGAATGATCAGCGGAATGTGCGGGTTTTCCAGACGGTTCGGCTCGAAGCGACGTCAGGATTGCCTGAACCGGGCTGACCTTGTCCGGTTTGGGGCGGCCGCTGTCTGGCCCCCCGCCACCAGCATCACTGGTCAACGACAATGGGGTAAAGGCCAGCATTCTCAGCAAGGTCATCTCAAAGCCCCGGCGCGGGTCCGGCGCATAGGGCAGGTCCTTCTGACCGTTGATGCCGATTTGATACAGCAGTTGCACATCTTCCGGGGTGGTCATGCCGGCTACTGCCAGCACCAGGTCCTGATCTCCCTGGCTGTTATCGATGGCGTCAGAGGCAAGCTGTGCGATGGTCACCCGATGCAGTACGCCCAGGAGATCATCCAGCAGGCCTGAAAAGTCCGGCGCAAACATCGACAGGTCTGCGACCAGGGTCAATATGCGCTCGGCATCCTTTGCCAGCAGTGCATCCAGCAAACCATACACGTCCTGCTGATCGATGCTGCCCAGCATGGACTTGACCGAGGTTTCATCCACCGCGTTATCCCCATAGGAAATCGCCTGATCGGTCAGACTGAGGGCATCCCGCATGCTGCCGTCCGCTGCGCGCCCCAGTTGCCAGAGCGCGGCCTCCTCAAATTCAATCTGCTCGGCCGTCAGCACCTCTCCCAGATATCGAACGATCTGCTGCGGGCTGAGGTTCTTGAGATTAAACTGCAGACATCGGGACAGCACCGTGATGGGAAGCTTCTTGGGGTCCGTGGTGGCAAACAGGAATTTCACATGTTCCGGGGGTTCCTCCAGCGTCTTCAGCATCGCGTTGAAGCTGCTCTTTGAGAGCATGTGAACCTCATCAATGAGGTAGATCTTGAAGCGACTGGCCGACGGCATGTACTGAACGTTGTCCAGCAGATCCCGCATATCATCAACGCCGGTCCGGGAGGCGGCATCGACCTCAATCAGGTCGACGCTGCGACCCTGGGCAATCTCCGTGCAACTGACGCACTCCCCGCAGGGCGTCGAGGTCACGCCCTGGTCGCAGTTGAGGCACTTTGCCAGGATCCTGGCGATGGTCGTTTTGCCCACACCCCGGGTGCCGGTGAACAAATAGGCATGATGCAGCCGGTTATGGTCCAGGGCATTGACGAGCGCGCCAAGAACGTGGTCCTGACCTTCCAGTTCCTGAAAGTTGGCGGGGCGATATTTGCGGGCAAGCACCTGATAGCTCATGAATTCGATTGTATTCGTTACGCCAGTTCAAGTCGACGTGAGGACCATTTGAATCTAACCTAGACCGACACTTCTCTGACGCTCCCGGATTCCTGCTATGCGCGACTTCATCTGCTTCGGCCACCGCGGCGCATCCGGCTACGAACCTGAAAATACGTTGAGCTCGTTCGAACGGGCGATCACGATTGGCTGCCCCTGGGTCGAACTGGATGTGCACGCGGTGGAAGATCAACTGGTCGTCATCCACGATGCCAACGTGTCGCGGACCACCAACGGTCGGGGCCATCTTTCTGCACTGACCTTCAGGGAATTACGGCAACTGGACGCCGGCAAGGGGCAGCAGGTTCCAACGCTCCGTGAAGTCATCGACCTGATCGACCGGCGCTGCGGCATCAATGTGGAGATCAAGCAGGCGGGGATCGCGCCGCTGGTCAATCAGGCACTGGCAGAAGCCGTCCGTTCGGGCTGGCAGCCAGAGCAGTTTCTGGTGTCGTCCTTTACCCACCAGGAGATGGACGGGGTCGAGCCCCGGTTCCCTCGGGGCGCCCTGTTTGATCGCCGCCAGGACTATTGCCAGACGGCACGAGCCATCGGTGCCAGCACCATCAATCTGTCCAGGCGACTGGTGGGCCGCCAGGCGGTTGCCGATGCCCACGACGCCGATCTGAAACTGTTCGTCTACACCGTCAACGAGCCAAAGGACATTGATCGCATGCTTGGCCTCGGGGTGGATGGCGTCTTTTCCGACTTTCCGGACCGGGTTCTGGAACGCCTGGGTAATCGTGGCCATGAAAGTTGAAGTGCGTCCTGCCAGCGAGCAAGACCGTCCCGTTCTGGACCGTCTGCTGCAATACTACCTGCATGATTTTTCGGAGTTCGACCAGACCGTTCGTTCCGACCACACCGGCCGGTTCGCCTATCCCTATCTTGAGTTTTACTGGCGTGACCCGGACCGGTTTGCGTTCCTGATCTGGTACGCCGGACAGCTTGCGGGCCTCGCCCTGGTTCGAAAGGAGACTGACCCGGGCAATGGTGAGCGAATCACTGAACTGGCGGAATTCTTCATCCTGCGCGCACTGCGCCGGGGCGGTGTGGGACGTCTCGCGGCGCAGCAGCTATGGGGACGATTCCCGGGACGCTGGCGAGTAGAGGTATCGGCTGGAAACGCCGTGGGCTATCAGTTCTGGGGACGGGTCGTGCAGGAAGCCACCGATGGCCGCTACTCGCAATCCCTCGGACGATCCGGCGTTCGTCAGTTTACCTTCCAGATTCCTACCCCTGACGAGACCGGCCCCGTGGTCTGACTCGGCCAGGGCGGCCCTCCATGGACCCTTGCCTAATCTGCACCGGAGGCAAGATCGTCAATTTCCTTACCCAGATTGTACTTGCCATCCGTGACAATTTTCTCCAGCACCACGATTCGCTCTCGCGCATCTTCAAGGTCCTGTTCAAGGTCGGTCACGTCTGCCTCAAGATCATCGATTCGCGCAATGAGCGCCTTGTGGCTGCTGCTGTTGCTGCCCGCACCCGACCTTGAAGACTTGACCACCTTGACCACCGCATCTGCGACGATCGAGACCACAATGATGATACCAAGAAACGCCCAGAAGCTATTGAACATGCTCTTCTCCCCGTTTGCCCTGTTTCGGTTGCCGGCGCCTGCGAACAAGCTTGCCTGAACCCCTGATCTGCTTGATAACCTCGGGATAGCCCGAATAGGTCACCGTGCCGCTGCCATTGATGACCACCACGAACTCGTCGCTGACGGAAACCCCGGCGGCCCCTGAACCGGTCACCAGGACGTCGGCGAAATCACTGACCAATCGCTCCGCCTGATAGGACCCGGAGCCTGACAAGCGGAGCGACTGGGCCTCTACGTCGCCCGCCACCATGACGCTGCCGGACCCGCGAATGATGACATCCAGCCGGTCGGCGGTGAGATTGTCCATCACGACCTGACCCGAGCCCGCCACATCCACGTCGATGACGTCGTTATCAAGATCCGGCACCACGATGCGACCGGAGCCAGTCAAGGTCAGGCCGCGCAGGTCTCGCATTGTCAAACGGTAGGATATGATTTCTCGATGCACCGCCAGCCGGTGAACTCTCGGGCTCACGTAGCCGAGGTTAAGCGTATTGTTGCGAACCTCCGAGGCGATATCAGAGATCAGGTAGGCCGGCGCGTGGACGGTCAGTGACTCCTGGTCGTCATGGGTAATCTTGAGCAAACCGGGGCCGCGAAACCGGACCCGGTCGAATCGGGCGACATCCCTCAATTCCACTGTCATCAGGAGGCCCCTTCGCCCGAAATACGGTTCAGTTCACGCTGTAACTCAAACCGCGACGAGGTCACATGAGTTTCCATGGCTCGCAGACGGTCCTCAATATCACTGAATTTCTCCTTCGCCACTTTCATGGCCTGAACGTTGTTCAGATTCTGGGACTCTGGTGCGGACGCACGCTGCTGGTCCGGTCGGCTTGCCACGGTATCTGTCTCCTCTGCCATGTCGGCCATCGCATCATCGAAGCGATCTGTCACCCTGCGAAAATAGGGTTTGTCATCCATCAGAAAATACAGGCCAAAGTACAGTGGCAGTGTGATCTGGGGGATGAACAGGAGCCCCAATACAGCGCCCAGGCGCACCTTCCAGGTGGCGATGTCCACATAGTCGGCAATCCCGGCACAGACACCACACACCTTGCCCCGCCGTGAATCACGATACAGGTTGCCGCTGCGGCGTCGTCGATGACGTCGGCGACGAACCCGATGACCCCAGCCCTGGCCCCACCAGTGGCCGTCGGCTTCAGTCCCGTACGGGGCATCGAGCGGATCTCGTCTGCCCGATGTTCTTCTGCTCATGCGTCGTGCCCTCCGGGCAGATCGGGCGCTTGCCACGCTGTCCCCGTCGCCTGCCTCGGAGCTTCGATCGCGACTGGCGGAACGGTCCGTTTTGCCTTCCAGCCACTCGCCTGCCTTGCGGGTCCACTCCTCTGCCACGTCATCAACCACATCCTCAATCGACTGGCCCCGCTCCCGGTCCCGGGCCGGTCTGCGTCTGACGCGCTCTGCGAGCCGCTCAGCGCGCTCCGCTGCCCGCCTTGCCTGTTCTTCCTTTCTCCGGGCCCGTTCTTCGGCGCGCTGCGCCAGGCGTTGTGCCCGCCGGGCGGAACGCTCTGCCTCTCTTCTGTCCCGTTCGGAATGATTCACACTGATTCCCCTCTATCTGCCTTGCAGCCCTGAACGTGCCGTGCTGGCAAGTCTCCAGGGCCGCACGCCATAGAACAGTACTGACATGAAAGCGCCATCGCTAACCCCGGGCCTGCTTCTCTCGCCAGCGAGGGCTCTCGACGTCGAGTATGGATTCCAGGGACTCGATGCGGGCTGCCATCTTGTTGGCGGTCTCGATCAGTTCTTCAATATCGGCCCGCTCACCCGCGCTGAGCCCATTGACGACATTCGCCCTGGATTTGTAGTGCAGCACAATCCAGATTGGCGCCACGATCACCATGAAGATGACCAGGGGTACAAAGAACGCCACAACTATCCCATCCATCGGTGTTCTCCCTCAAAGGTTATTCGTCACCAGAGCCCGGATTGGAACCGGCATTCTGGCCGAGTTTCGCCTTGAGCTTTGCGAGTTCCTCATCCACCCTCTCGTCGGATTCAAGGTCCGCGATCTCATCGGCCAGGTTCTGCTGGCCCAGATCGTACGCTTCAACCTCGCCTTCCAGGTCATCGATCTTGCGCTCATAGCGATCAAAGCGGCTCATCGCCTCATCGATGTCGACACCATGCAGTTGCCGACGGACCCCCATACGTGACCGGGCGGTCTTGCCACGCAGCACGAGGGCCTTTTGCCTGGCCTTCGCATCGACCAGCTTTTGCTGAAGCTGTCCAACGTCGCCGGAGAGTTTCGCCAGGTTCGCATCGACCTGTTCCAGGTCGAGATCGATGGCCGTTACGGCGCCGATGGCCTCGGTCTTCTCCTTGAGCGCTGCCCTCGCCAGGTCTTCACGTCCCTTGGAGAGGGCAATCTCCGCCTTTCGCTCCCAGTCCACGGCCTCGGACTGAAGCCGCTGGGCACGCCGGCCAAGCTCCTTCTTGTCTGCGATCAATTTAGCAGATTGAGTACGAACTTCTACCAGCGTCTCCTCCATTTCCTGAATGATCAGGCGGACCATCTTTTCCGGATCTTCCGCCTTGTCCAGGATGGCATTGATGTTGGCATTGATGATGTCGGTAAATCTGGAGAATATTCCCATGTTCATGACCTCGTTTTGAATTGTAGACGGATTACCGTTCCGTTTGGTCTATCGAATACATGATCCGTGCCAACTGACAGTCCAGAACTATAGCATTGATTTTAAAGGACTTAATCCATCACCTGACAATCCCAGCACAGCACCACAGATGACTATTTAGCGTATTCCACCAACTATTAGTAAGATCGCCATATGAGCCCCGCACAACACACTGATCGACTCCTGGGAGAATCTCCCGCTTTTCTCGAAATCCTCGACCTGGTCAGTCAGATTGCCGTTCTGAACAAGCCCGTGCTGGTGGTCGGCGAGCGGGGCACCGGCAAGGAACTGATTGCATCACGCCTGCACTACCTGTCCCACCGATGGGATCAGGAATACGTCAAGATGAACTGTGCCGCAATCAATGAAACGTTGATGGAGACGGAGCTGTTCGGACATGAGTCCGGGGCGTTCACCGGCGCCGCAAAGCAGCATCGGGGCCGCTTTGAGCGTGCCGACAAGGGCACGCTGTTTCTGGATGAACTGGCCAATACCTCACCGCTGGTGCAGGAGAAGCTGCTGCGGGTGATCGAATATGGCGAGTACGAACGGGTGGGAGGAAACAAGACTCTGACCACCGATGTTCGACTCATCGCCGCCACCAACGAGGACCTGCCCAGCCTCGCCCGGGAACGAAAGTTCCGGGAAGACCTGCTGGACCGACTGGCCTTTGACGTCATCACGCTGCCGCCGCTGCGGGAAAGATCCGAGGACATCCTGATCCTGGCCGAACAGTTTGCCGTGAACATGGCGACGGACCTCGAGCGGGAGTTCTTCCCCGGATTCAGCGATACCGCGATCAATGTGCTGCAGAACTACCATTGGCCAGGCAACATCCGCGAACTCAAGAACGTGGTCGAACGGAGCGTGTATCGCTCCCAGGACCCTGAAGCACCGATCCGGGTCATCTCCCTCGACCCGTTCGAATCAAACTATCGGCCGATTCGGCCCGGTAAAGCCCCGGCCCAGGCAACTCATCCTGCGGTACCCGCTGCCGATGCGCCGGCCAAGGCCACCCCTTTGGTTCCTGCGGCTCACGAATTTCCCATTGATCTGAAACAGTCTGTTCAGGACTACGAGATCGGCATGATCAAGAGTGCGCTGGCCGCCTCCCAGTTCAACCAGAAAAAGACCGCCGAAGCGCTGGGTGTCACTTACCATCAGCTTCGCGGGTTGTTGAAGAAATACGATCTGCTTGAATCGTAAGCCGCCGTTTTTATACAAGTCCGGAACATACTCTGCGCTCTGGAGAAACCTTCCAATACGACTACGGCGTACCGGACCCGGACACGTTTAGGGCGGTCATGAACGTTCCGGCTTACACTGTGCGATCCGGGGAAACTTTCCGGCACGATTGCGGCGTGCCGACCTGGCACGATCAGGGCGGTCATGTACGTTCCGGCTTAAACTATGCGATCCGGGGAACTTTCCGGCACGACTACGGCGTGCACGACCGGGAACGCTCAGGGTGGTCAGGAAAATTCCGGCCCACACCGGGCGATCCGGGGAAAGTCTCCAGCACGACCACGGCGTGCCTGACCGGGCACGCTCAGGGCGGTCTATTTCCCGGTGAACTTCGGTGGCCGCTTTTCCAGCATCGCGGCAACCGCTTCCCGATGATCGGCGGTCTGATGAACCAGCGCCTGCAGGGACGCGGACATTTCAAGCAGCGCCTCCAGACTTGAACTGGTGCCTTCCTTGAGCAGCTTCTTGGTCATCCTGAGCGCGGTCGGCGGATTGACGGCGATCCGCCCCGCCAGTTCCCGTGCCGCCGTCATCAACTCATCTGGCGGCACCACCCGGCTGACCATACCCCAGGCCAGCGCAGTTTCAGCGTTCACGGGTTCGCCGGTATAAGCCATCTCGTTGGCCCGTGACATCCCCACGACCCTGGGCAAAAACCAGGCACCACCGTCGCCGGGAATCAGCCCTACCTTGACGAAGCTCTCTGCAAACAACGCCTTCTCGGACGCAATTCGCATGTCGCACATCATGGTCAGGTCACACCCCGCGCCGATCGCCGGGCCGTTGACGGCCGCAATGATCGGCACCTCCAGGTCATGCACTGCCATCGGTATGCGCTGGATACCGTTGCGATAGCCGTCGCGGAGATCCGGTGCAGAGCCGCCGAACATGCCCTTTTTCTCGTGCATGTCCTTGATGTTGCCACCTGAACTGAACGCACTGCCAGCCCCGGTAATGATCGCCACGCGAACGCTCTGGTCCCCATTGATCCGCGCACAGGCCGCCACAATGGCGTTGACCATCTCATCTTCAGAAATGGCATTGCGGGTCTCATGGCGATTGAGCGTCAGGGTGACCACCGCCCCTTCTTGTTCATACAGTACCGGATCGGACATTGTCTGGGCCTCGAAATCAAACGGGCGACGTTACCACATGGGTCAGGCTGGGAAAACTGGGGTCAAGGCCTGGGTCAGGTCGACCCGAAGAGGAAAACTGGGGTCGGAGTAAAGTGCCGGAGTAAGCTTGTTCGACACAGGTCATCCATCACCATCAGTGCCCTGAGCTCGCAGAGCCGGGAAACGTGAATAAACTCAATACACTGAAGCTACGATGATAAAGGAATACGATTTTTTTGAGAGGAAAAAAGAACCCCTATGCGAAGGCGTTGAAGAAGCAAGTCACGATACGCATTGAGGAACCGACGATTGAGTCCTTTAAGGAACTTGCCCAGGAGATGGGAATGCCATATCAGAGCCTAATTAACCTCTACCTTCGACAATGCGCTCAGTCCGAGAAGAAGCTGAAGATTCAGTGGGAGTGACGTGTCACATGCAGTCTACGGACTCTCCCGTCAAACTCTAACTTCGATCTTCTTCTAACGAATCGCGATCCTCAAGCTGGTCCATTCGGCCGACACGGTTCCCCCGAGAGGACGAGATTCATCATGGCATACCCTGGAGATGAGCGATGTCCCATAAGCCACTATCAACTGTCGTGCTCGTCAGGGATCTCCCCGAGCACCATTTGAGGGCTGGCGATATCGGCGCCATTGTAGGGCGCTACGACAACGAAGCCGCTGAGGTTGAATTCGTGACTGGTTCTGGCCGACTCTTGCGGTCCTCACACTTCAGAATGATTTTCTGCGAATCATCGGTGAAGGCGATGGACTGGCAGTACGTCGCGCTGGATAACGGGTCGGCGTCTCCGCCCTGATGTTGTCGTCCGCCGGACTACCACTGTCATTCATCTCTAAAACAGCTCTGAACAGCAGAGCAGCCGTCAGTTGGCCCTGGCACCTCCCTGACCTCCCGAGAAATGGGCCCGCCACCTGACCCGAAAGGTCAAGTAACTACCGGATCGTTTACGTGAATCACTGACCGGAGATCGAGGCATGGAACTTGCCGACCACAAACGGTTCACTTCCTGTGGTACGAAGAGAAAGCGGAACTCAGGGCACTGCTTTCTTGGCGGTGATGGATGACCTGAATCGAACCAGTTTACTCCGGCACTTTACTCCGACCCCTGCAAAATGAGGTAACATGCGCGTTGCCATAATTGAGGAGCAATTTCATGTCTACTACCAGCCGCACCGTGCATCTGAAATCCAGACCAGTGGGTATGCCAAAGGTCGAGGATTTCGAGGTCCGTGAAACACAGATCGATGACCCGAAAGACGGCGAGGTCCTGATCAGGAACATCTATATGTCTGTTGACCCCTACATGCGGGGCCGGATGCATGAAGGCTGGCGTCCCGGTGACGCACTCGGTGGTGGTGCGGTAGGGAAAGTCATCGCGTCGCGGCACCCTGACTTTGCCGAGGGCGACTATGTGCTGAACTCTGCGGGCTGGCATGAGCACCTCATTTCCAACGGCGGCGGCATCAGCAAGGTAGACCCGGAGCTGGCACCATTGTCCACTTATCTTGGTGTGATGGGGATGCCGGGCCTGACCGCCTGGGGGGGCCTGCTTGTCACCGGTGAGTACAAGGATGGTGAAACGGTGTTCGTCTCCGCCGCATCGGGCGCCGTTGGCAGCGTCGTGGGTCAGATTGCCCGCATCAAGGGCGGAACAGTCATCGGCAGTGCCGGTAGCGATGCGAAAGTCGCCATGCTGAAAGATGAATTCGGATTCAACCATGCCTTCAACTACAAAACCGCTGATCCGCTGACCGAGTTGCGCCGCGGCGCGCCGGAAGGAATCGACGTCTATTTCGAGAATGTCGGAGGCGTTCAACTTGAAGCCGCCCTGTTTCACATGCGTACCTTCGGTCGCATCCCCATCTGCGGCATGATCGCGCACTACAACGACAGCGAGGGACACCTCACGCCCGGGCCCCGCAACCTCAGCCAGACCATCTACAAGTTCATCACCCTCCGGGGATTCGTCGTCTCGGCATTCGAAGGGCAACGAGCACAGTTTCTGTCGGACATGAGCGGCTGGATCAAGTCCGGGGAGATGAAGTATCACGAGACAGTCCACGAGGGTATCGACAATGCCTCGCGGGCCTTCATCGGGCTGTTCACCGGTGAAAATAACGGCAAGATGCTGGTGAAGCTGGCCGATGACTGACCCGGGTCGTGCCGCGGTCAGCGAGCCGGAATCCTGCTCGCTGACCGTCAACCTGCCCCACTACCTGGAATGCCCCAGTTCGTGATCGCGATCCATCCTGGCGCCGGGAGATGATGGCACTGGGCCCGGCTGCGGCAACACCGGTGCTGCGACTGGTTCTGCTGCTGTGGACTTGCCACATCGGCACCGCGACCGCCAGCGATGAACTGGCCACGCTGATCAACGCGCGGTTGGACTATATGAAGGATGTTGCGGCCCACAAATGGATCCATGGCGAGGCCATTACGGACGCCGAACGTGAGCGGGTCGTGCTGGACGCGGCCACCCGCGCCGCCCTGCAACACGGCATTGCCGTGCGCCCGGCACGTGCTTTCTTTCAGGCGCAGATCGCCGCTGCCAGGGACATTCAGGCCTACTGGTTCGCGGTATGGGGCGAGGGAAACGGGCCAGTGACCGCGCCGGACCTCACCACAGAAGTGCGGCCCAGACTGCTGGCCCTTGGCAATGAGATAACATCACGATTGAAAGAGGCCGCCGGGAGCCTGGACAGATCGCAGTTCCTGGCCGCCCTGGAGGTGGTCGGCCTCGGCGAGGCGGCCCGCAATGAACTCTGGCAGGCCCTGTCGCAGATCCAGGTTTACCCGGATCGTCTGGCCCAGGTGCTCAATGCCGGGGTGCTCAGGGTCGGTACCACATTCGACTATGCGCCCTTTTCCTATCAGGTGGATGGGGAGCCAGCTGGCATCGATGTTGATCTCGCCAGCGACCTCGCCCGATCCCTGGGCGTCCGGGCCGAATTCGTACAAACCTCATGGCCGGGCCTGATGAAAGATCTGGCAGCCGGTCAATACGACATCGCCATGAGCGGCGTATCCATCAGTCTGGACCGACAGCGGCACGGCTACTTCAGCCCGCACTATCATTCCGGTGGCAAGACCCCCATTGCCCGGTGCGGAGAGGCACAGGCACTCGGCAGCCTTGATGCGCTCGACCGCAAGGGCGTTAGAGTCATTGTCAATCCGGGCGGAACCAACGAGCGCTTTGTCGACGAGCATATAACACGCGCTACCAAGATACTGTATCCCGACAATCGCGACATCTTTGACCAGCTTATTGCCGGCAGTGCTGACGTCATGATCACCGACAGCATTGAGGTGCAGCTTCAAACCGCCCGGCACGACGAACTTTGCCCCACGATGCCTGACAGTTTTCGGACCGGCACGTTTCTGACCCGTGTGGACAAAGGCTACCTGATGCCCCAGGACATGCCCCTTAAAGAGTACGTTACCCTGTGGCTTGACCTTCGAATTGCAGATGGTACGGTTGCCCGGGTATTCAACCAGCACCTCGCCGGCCATTGAGGGCTTCTTCTATGGCGCCTCCCCTGAAGTTTGGAATCTACCTGGCACCGTTTCATCCCGTCAGAGACAACCCGACGGCGGCATTACATCGGGACCTGGAGCTGATCGTCCTGGCGGACTCGCTTGGTTATGACTACGCGTGGACGGGCGAGCAGCACTCCGCAGGCTTTGAGATCATCGCCTCGCCCGAGGTCTTCATTGCAGCGGCGGCCGGGCGTACCCGTCAGATCAGACTGGGCGCCAGCCTGTCGTCGCTTCCCTATCAGCATCCGCTGATTGCCGCCGACCGCATCATGCTGCTCGATCACCTCACCCGTGGCCGGGTGGCTTTCGGCGTCGGCCCCGGGCTATTGCCTTCGGATGCCATCATGATGGGCACCGACCCCGCCGACCAGAGTGCCATGACCGCCCGGGCCATCGACGCCATCGTGCCATTGCTGCGGGGCGAGACAGTCACCTGCCACACCGACTGGTTCAAACTCGTGGACGCCCGACTTCAGCTGCAGCCTTTCTCAGACCCGGCGATCGAGATGGCTGTCGCCTCCCAGACGTCGCCGGCAGGCGCCCGGATTGCCGGGACCCACGGGCTGGGGCTACTGTCCCTTGCCGCGACCACCCCCGGCGGTTTCGACGCCCTTGCAGCCAGCTGGGAAATCTATGAGCGAAATGCAGCCGAAAACGAGCAACCCGTGGATCGATCGCTTTGGACACTGGCGGGCCCTGTGCACATTGCCTCATCGCGCAAACAGGCAATGGCCAACGTCAGGCATGGCATTGTAGACTGGGTGAACTATATGGGGCAAGTTGTGGGTCTTGCTGTGGCACCCCCTGAAGGCGACCCGGCCCAGGCAATGGTCGACAGTGGTCTCGCCGTGATCGGCTCGCCCCGGGATGCCATCGCCCAGATCAAACGTCTTCAGCAGGCGTCCGGTGGATTTGGTTGCTTCCTGCAGATGGCGCATAACTGGGCGGACTGGCCGCAGACCCAGGCGAGCTACGAGATGTTCATGCGCTACGTCGCACCAGAATTTGGCAAGGCAAATGAAGGTCGACGAGCGAGTTTCCGTCACGCCGCCAGGAACCGCACACCGGGTACAGACCGTGAAACCAACGGCTTGCACGCCACAGAGGAACAGAGCGAGCCCCTGCCAGGCCCGGACCATCCCCAACAACCACCCAAGCCAGAGGCCCCCAATGACCCAGACCAGAACCAGCCGTAGCGGCGACACCATTACCGCGGAAGACGAACAGCGGATTCTCGACACCATCACCCGCTGGCTCGACCGGGACGTCAAAGACCAGGTCAGTGCACTGGAGCACGCGGATGCCTACCCCTATGAGATGGTTGAACAAATGAAGGCGCTCGGCCTGTTTGGCGCCACCATCGGGGTCGCCTACGGTGGCCTTGGGCTGCCCAGCGCGACCTACGCCAGGATTGTGACCACAATATCCGAGGTCTGGATGTCGCTCACCGGCATCTTTAATTCCCATCTCATCATGGCGGCCGCCGTGGAGCGTTACGGGACGCCCGAGCAGAAGGATCGCCTGCTGCCGCGCTTCGCGAGCGGCGAGTTGCGCGGTGGTATCGCTCTCACAGAACCTGACTGTGGCACCGACCTGCAGGCGATTCGAACCAGCGCGGTCCGGGACGGTGACGATTATGTCATCAACGGCACCAAGACCTGGATCTCCAATGGCATTGAAGGCGACTGCGTTGCCTTGCTGGTCAAGACAGATACCGACATCGAGCCGCGACACAAGGGTATGAGCCTGTTCCTGGCACAAAAAGGGCCGGGTTTCAGCGTGGGGCGAAAACTCAAAAAACTGGGATACAAGGGCATCGACTCCGCCGAGCTCATATTCGATGACTACCACATCAGCGCAGATGACCTGATCGGCGGTCTTCCGGGCCAGGGGTTCTATCAGACCCTCGGCGGGCTGGAACTGGGACGAATCAATGTGGCCGCGCGGGGGGTCGGCGTGGCCAATGCTGCCCTCAAGGATGCCACCGCCTACGCCCAGATTCGCCACACCATGGGCAAACCGATCGGCCAGCACCAGGCAATCCAGATCAAGCTTGGGGATATGGCGACCCGATGTCAGGCCGCCCGGCTGCTGGTCGAAGACGCGGCCGGTGCATACGACCGAGGCGAACGCTGTGACATGGAAGCAGGCATGGCGAAATTGTTTGCCTCTGAGGCGGCCATGGAGAATGCGGCGGAGTGCATGCGAATCCATGGCGCCTACGGCTATTCGACCGAGTTACCGGTCGAACGCTACTACCGGGACGCGCCACTGATGTGCATCGGCGAAGGGACCAATGAGATGCAGCGAATCATCATCGCGCGACAACTGATGGAACGAAACCCGGTTTGAGCCATCGCTTGTAGCCTGACCAGGCCCGGTGGACGCCACGCGGACGTTTGTTCTATTCTCCGCCTTCATCATTTGAGCAAAGAGGATCAACATGGCCCCCATTCCCAAGGGTGGTACCGTTGCCGTCACCGGCGCGGCTGGATTTATCGGCAGTTGGGTCGTCCGTCGACTGCTGGACAAGGGCTATCGGGTACGCGCCTGCGTGCGAGATGCAAACAACGAAGAGCGCGCCGGTTTTCTCAAGAAAATGCCCGGCTATGCATCCAATCGTCTGACGCTGCACTCGGCGGACCTCGATAACGACGGCTGCTTTGACGAGATATTCAAGGGATGCCAGGGCGTGGCTCACGTTTCCCACGTCAGCGATTATTCGGACCATGAGTATGTCCAACGGGTCTGCAATCACATCATCAACAGCGTAAACCAGTCCGATTCGGTCAACCGTGTGGTCGTCACCTCCAGTGTTGCTGCAGTCATCTCGGAGATGGACTTAAGAGAACTCGTTAGGCGACCTGTGCTGTATGAGGATCGCTATCCGGACGAAAGCAATCCAAGACGGACACCGGACAGCCAGGGCTACTCCATGGGTAAGGTGATTGCCCAGCGGGTATTTTCCGATGCGGCAGACAAGTCCGGCAACTGGGATGCCATCACCTGCTGTCCGGCGGACAATGTGGGCCCGATTCAGTCGGAGCACCAGAAGACCTATGGCCCCTGGCAGTCAAACATCCGCAAAATGCTCGAGGGTGCCTACGAGCAGAGCTGGGTTTATCGACCCTGGATGCCGGTAGACGTCCGGGACGACGCCGAGGCCCACATCGGTCTGCTGGAGTCCGTTCATGTGGACAACGGTGAGCGGTATATTGCCTGGTCGACCGAGACGCCGACCGTGGAAGAAGTCTGCGCCAGCATCAATCGCCTGCTGCCGGAACTGGGCCATGACACGCCGGAAGTCACCGAGGTCCATCCGGAGAAACTTCAGGCAAGGGAAGAAATGTACCGGCGTAACTGGGCCCAGTGTGACCTTAGAAATGATCGGATCAGGGCCGTGACACCCGTGACATTCAGACCCTTCGATGAATCGCTGCGGGACTGCGTTGAATCGTTGCTGACCATCGGCAATGTAAAACCCAAACTGCGGGAAGGATTCAAACTACAGTCCTGACAGCCTTGAGCTTGTTGACAGCCTTGAGCTTGTTGACAGCCTTGAGCGTGTTGACAGCCGTGAGCGTGTTGACAGCCTTGAGCTTGTTGACAGCCTTGAGCTTGTTGACAGCCACGGGCGTGTTGACAGCCACGGGCGTGTTGACAGCCGTGAGCGTGTTGACAGCCACGGGCGTGTAACAGCCAGATCGTATTACCAGCCCTTAGCGAGCCCGTGCCATGCATGCACGGGCTCGCCAATGGCGATCAGACTTTCTCGTTGTAGATATGAACATCCCGCTGCGGATACGGAATGCTGATACCATTCTCATCGAGCGCAAGCTTGCCATTCTCCGTCAGGTCGAAAAACACCGGCCAGTAATCGGCGGAATTAACCCATGAACGCGTCGTAATGGTGACCGCAGAGTCGCCCAGGCTGGAAATCACGATCAGCGGTGCGGGGTCCTTGAGGATGCGTTCGTCCGCCTCGATCAGGCCCGTCAGCACCTGCTTGCCCAGTTTCAGGTCATCGCCGTAACCAATTCCAAAATTGATATCGACCCGGCGGGTGGCCTGGGTCGAAAAATTGGTGATCGGATTATTGGATATCGCACCGTTCGGAATGACGATTGTCTTGTTGTCGCCGGTGGTCAGTACCGAATTGAAGATCTCGATGCTCTTGACGGTGCCCATGAAGCCATTGGTTTCAATAAAGTCGCCCACCTTGTAGGGCCGGAACACCAGTATCAGCACGCCACCGGCAAAGTTCGCCAGAGATCCCTGCAGTGCAAGCCCGATCGCAAGACCTGCCGCACCCAGCACCGCGATAAATGACGTGGTTTCGATCCCCACCATCGAAGCGACACTGATCAGCAGCAGCGCCTTCAGGCCGATATTGAACAGGCTGGTCAGAAACTTCTGTAACGAAGCCTCCATTCCGCCCTTCACGAATCCGGCGGAGAGTGATCGGCTCAACGCCCCGATGATCCAGAGCCCAATGACGAGTGTGATGATCGCCAGCAACAGCTTCGGACCATAGCCCATCGCCATCGCAACTGCCGTATCCATGTACCTGTCCACGTTCTCTGTGGCGATGCCCAATTCTTACACGTTCATCTCCTCTTCGGGGCCGGAAGCCCTGTTCTGTTGATGGCAGGTTTACCGCCTTTATTGCTGTTTCCTGATGGTTTCTTTTGTAGCAGACACCTCGCCTACCACTCGACGGTTCTTCTGGCGACCCTCTTCGGTGTCGTTCGATGCTTCTGGCCGGGACTCCCCGTAGCCAATGGCACTGACCCGGTCCGAATCAATGTCAAACTCCTCCACCAGCATCTTTGCGATCGTGTTGGCTCGTCGTTCCGACAGACTCTGATTGTAGGCGTCACTACCCTTGCTGTCCGTGTGGCCTTCGACCACGACCAAAGTCTGGTGATATTCCTTCAAGAAACTGGCCAGTCGGGCGACTTCCTTGCGGTGGTCGGGACGGGGGGCCGAGGAGTCGAAATCAAACTCCACTTGCAGCTGAATCCGGACCGCTTCTTTCAGCATGACATAGCATCCGGTTTCGTCGATCCTCGCCTGACGATTGGTGGTATCCGGGCAGGCATCCCGGGAGTTCGGTACACCGTCGCGATCATCATCAAGGGCGCAGCCGCGACGGTCCACCACGGTTCCCGCCGGTGTTCCGGGACAGGCGTCCTCATCGTCAAAGACACCATCACCGTCTGAATCGATCCTGACGGCAACCGGCATCGGGGCCGGCTCGCTGGGTTCTGCCCTCTTCACGGGCGCGGGACGTTCGGACCCGCCCAGCACAAATACCAGTCCTACCGAAGCCGCACGTTCGATCTCTTCCAGTCCGCTGCCGTTAAAGACCCGGACGTCTCCACGCAGTGCCACCCGGTGGGATAAATCGTACTTCACGCCAACGCCGATGGAGGGGAAAGGATCATCGTCACCCGGGCCGACATCAAAGTCGTACTCCGCCCGACCCAGACCAACAGAGACATAGGGCCGAAGCTTGCCGCCTGACTCAAAGTGATACAACGCATCGATTTCCCAGCGAGACACATCGGCGCCAATTGACGATCCTTTGAGGTTGGACGACAACTTGCTGTAGAGCAGCTCAAATGCCCCAGGGGCTGTCATATTGATAGCCGAGCCCCAGAGACCAGTCGCCGCTGTTGTCGATGCGATCATCGAAAAAGGTCTTGCCGATCATCGGAGAAACGGTAATGCCGGGACGTTCATCGGCATGCACTGCGCCGCAAAACACCAGCAAAATCAATAGAGCGGGTTTCAAGGTCATCAGACCAGGCTTAGACGGGCGGCTGAACATCGTGGATCCCCAAAAAAGGGGCGATTTTAGTCTACGCGACAATCGAAATACAGGTTAGCGATTGAATAAACCTTTCAGCTTCTCCCCGATCTTGTCGCCCACTTCCTTCAGCTTGTCCTCCACGCCCGGCAGACTCTCCCGAATCAACGGCACCAGTGACTGGTTCACCGCCTTGAGTACCCGCAGGATGGTCTCTGATGCCGTCGCGGGCTCATCTTTGCCAATACCGTTGATCTCTACCAGAGGCAGCACCAGCGACAGTGGTTCCTTGAGCATACTGACGTGAACGCCAACACGGGTGTCCCGGATCGTCAGGTGATCTATCTCGACTCGAGCGGTTCCTGACTCCGAATCGGCTGGAGCGCTCTCATCCCCGCTGGCTGCGGCCCGTTGCAGTGCCTGTATATTGCTGTCTACCAGATTGCCCTCATACCAGATCTCGGCGCCGTCGATGAGAATCTGCCGGATGACGATGGTGTCAGAGGACAGTGAACGGGGTTCAAGATCAATGGACAATCCGGCAATCGCAATGGCATAGGGCCCCTCGTAACCCTCCGGATTGGCGACCCGCAGGCCGCTGATGCGTCCCTGGCCATTGAACAGCGACACGCTGACATCCCGAACCGTCACCGGCACACCCAACGCCCTGGTGCCAGCCGTTTCTACACCGGTCTTGATGAGTGAATTGAGATTCAGTAACAGAACACCGACAATGCCGCCAGTAATGGCAACAACGACTACGAGTGCGATCAGAAGTTTTTTCATGGATGGGTCCACCGCCGGGAGGGCTCACAAGGACATCGGAGAATAGTCCAATTGAATGCCCGGGCTCAACATGCATCCGACAGACGCACCAAAGGCAACCGGCATGTCACCAACCATGCCGGGAGGGTTCTTGACCTTCATCAAGCGGCGGGATCGAGCGTTCATCTACACTCGCGGTCCATCCAAAAGGGCCATTGCAAGTCCCGCAAACGGAATTTTACTCAGCCGCTCACACCGCAGAACGATCCCGGGTGACCAGGCTCTGGCTCATGGAGTAAGGCGTGGAAAAAGTCATCAGAGCAACAATCTCATCCGGCCTGCCAGCGCTGATGGCAACCGGTGCGCTCGCCATGGGCATCATCGCACTGCTGCTGACGCCAAGGGAGGAAGAACCGCAGATCGTGGTGCCCATGATCGACGTGCTGATCGAGGCACCCGGACTATCGGCACGGCAGATAGAGCGGCAGATTACGACCCCCGTGGAAAAACTGCTGGCGCAAATCGCGGGCGTAGAGCACGTCTATTCTGTCACCCGTAGTCACAGCGCCACCGTGACGCTTCGCTACTACGTGGGTGAGGACCGGGAAGACGCGCTGCTCAATGCCTACACGAAGCTGTACGCCAATCAGGACCAGATCCCGCCTGGCGTACATCGCTGGCTGGTCAAGCCAGTCGAAGTCGATGACGTACCGATCCTGGTCCTGGCACTGTGGAGCGACCGCTACGACGACTTTGATCTGCGGCGGTTCGCGGCCGAGATCTCAACCGAACTGAAAGCCATTGCCCAGACGAACCGCGTAGAGGTAGTCGGGGGCAGACCAAGACAGATTCGCCTGTTGCTGGACCAGGAAGCCCTGTCGGCGCGACAGACCACGGCGCTCGATGTCATTGAAGCCCTTGGGGCCAGCAATTATCTGGCACCGGTGGGAACCCGGATTGCGGCAGATCGGATTACCCTGATCGAAAGTGGTGATTTCCTCAACGACTCATCAGAATTGAACGCCCTGCTGGTCAACGTGGTCGACGGCGCGCCGGTGTACCTGAACGACGTCGTGCGGATCGAAGACGGTCCCGCCCTGCCGGAATCCTATACGTGGATAGACCCCGGACCGGCAACCGGTGGCGCCAGCAGACCCATGGTGGCCATCAGCATCGCCAAGCAGCCCGGCACCAATGCGGTCTGGGTGACCGGGGATGTCATGTCCCGAATCGAAGCGCTCAAACGCGATCTGCTGCCTCCGGACGTCCATGTCGAAGTGCTTCGCGACTATGGCGACACCGCCAACGAGAAGGTCAACAACCTGACCGGGAGCCTCGCGATTGCGATGCTGACGGTGGTCGTTTTCATCGGAATCTTTCTCGGCCCACGTGCCGCCATGGTGGTCGGACTGGCGGTACCGATCTGCTATGGCGTGACCCTGGCCCTGGATCTGATGTTTGGCTACACCATCAACCGGGTCACCCTGTTCGCTCTGATCCTGTCCCTTGGACTGCTGGTCGATGACCCGATCACGGGCGTCGACAACATCTCTCGATTCCTGCGGGAGAAAACCGGAGACAGGATCGACCTCGTGGTTGGCGCCATGGTGGAAATCCGCTCCGCCCTGCTGATGTCAACGCTGACGATCATTCTGGCCTTCACGCCACTGGCCTTCATTACCGGCATGATGGGCCCGTATATGGCGCCCATGGCATTCAACGTACCCGTCAGTGTCGCCATGAGCACGGTGGTGGCATTTCTCGTGACGCCCTGGCTGGCGAGCGTCCTGCTGAGCCGTGAGCCACCTCAGACTGATACCCGGGCGGGCCTGTATGCCCGCATCATCAGCCCCGTGCTGGCGCGGCCGCGCAATGCAAAGTGGGTGCTTGGGGCGGTAGCCGCATTGTTCATCATCGCGGTGGCCTTGCCGGCCTTTCGTCTGGTCCCAATGAAACTGCTGCCATTCGACAACAAGAACGAGTTTCAAATCATTATCGACCTGCCAGAAGGGTCAAGTCTTGAGCAAACAGCGGCCCTCGCGTCCCGTGTGGGCCATGAGCTTCGACGCATCCCGGAGGTACAGACCCTGGCCTATTTCGTGGGCATCCCCTCGCCAATGGATTTTAACGGGCTGGTGCGGCATTACTATCAGCGCCAGGGGCCTCATCTGGCCGACATCCGCGTTACCCTCGCAGACAAGGACCGACGGGTGGATCAATCCCATGAACTGGTGCTCAGAATCCGCGAGTTGCTGTCACCCCTGCAGTCAGAAGGTATCCACATCGCGGTGGTGGAAGTACCACCAGGGCCACCGGTACTGGCGACCCTGGTGGGTGAAATCTATGCTGCAGAGGTCGTTGACTATCAGGTGCAGCGTGACGCCGCGACCCTGCTCGCGAACCAGCTCGCCCTGGAGCCCCATGTGGTGGACGTGGACACCACGAACGAGGTCACCCAGTCCGTGATGCGCTTTGTGGTGGATAAACAGAAAGCAGCGTTGTCCGGGATCGCGACACGGGACGTTGCCCAGACGTTGTCAGCCGCCAATGCAGGTACGGTGGCCGGCGTCCTGAACCTGCCCAGGGAGACCGAACCAACGCTGATCGAGGTACGCCTTGCAGCGGATCGCCGCGCAGACCTGGCTGACCTTGAGCGCCTTGCGGTCCGGGGCCGTACCGGAATCGCCAAGGCCAGCAACCGGCTTGGTCTGGAGACCGCCCCGCAACCGCTGGTGGCGGTCGGTGAAATCGGCGAATTCCGGGCGCGCAGCTCAGACCTTCCGATCTACCACAAGGATCTGCTTCCCGTGGTCTATGTCACCGCCGAGATTTCAGGCAGGACCCCGGCCGAGGTCATCGCCGATGTGGTCGCCGACCGTGACCAGTCCGTGGCACCCCGGGACTGGCAGTCCAGAACTTTCCTCCGCCCCGGCGGTACCCAGGCCTGGTCGCTACCGGCCGGAACCCGTGTGACCTTCAGCGGCGAGGGTGAATGGAAAATCACGCTGAGGGTATTCCGGGACATGGGCATTGCCTTCGCCTTTGCCCTGGTAGCGATCTTCATAGTGATCAGGATCCAGGTACAGTCGGCGCTGGTGGCACTGATTATCATGTCGGCAATACCGCTGACGTTTATCGGCATCATGCCGGGCTTCCTCGGGATGAATCTTGTCTATGGACAACCGGTTGCGGGCGCTCCCAACCCGGTCCTGTTTACGGCGACCGCCATGATTGGCGTGATTGCGCTGGCCGGCATCGTGGTACGCAATTCACTGATCCTGGTGGAGTTCATCCGGCAACGCTGCCTCGAGGGCCTCGGGGTCCGGGACGCCATAATCGATGCCGGGCGAGTCAGAATGCGCCCCATTCTGCTGACCGCCGGAACGACCCTGCTGGGCAACATCATCATTATCCTCGACCCGATCTTCAGCGGCCTTGCCCTGGCCATCATGTTTGGCATTATCGCCTCGACCCTGTTCACGCTGATCGTGGTTCCCGCCACCTACTACCTGATCTTCAATGAGGATGACGCATGACCTCTGATGTAACCTCCACTGCATCGTCGAGCCCCCCCACCGCCTCAAAGACAGGGACAGGGTTGAACAAGAAACTCGCCAGTGCCCTTGCCATCGGCGTGCTCATTGTTGTCATCGCCTGGATGGCTGGCCTGTTCGAGCCCCGGATCGACCCCACCCTTGCCACCGAGACCCAGCCCACGTTTGCTGCTGCCGACCTGTATGAGGTGCAACCGGTCGAGGTGTTGGTTCATGAGTCCATCCCAGCCTCCACCGTCGCAAGAGACGACACCATTGTTGCCTCCAGAATTCTGGCGCGGGTGGAGCGAATCTTTGTTCGCCCCGGAGACTTCGTCAAACGTGGTCAGTCCCTGGTTGAACTACAGGGCGATGACCTGGTGGCACGGGTCAATCAGGCTCGCGACAACATCGACGGGATCGCCGCCCAGTTTGAAGATGCGCGGCTGCGTCTCGAACGGATGACGGAACTCGCCGCAGAAAAGCTGGCCGCCCAGGCCGACCTCGATGGTGCCAGAGCCAATTACGACAACCTTGCGGCCCAACTGGCCCGGGCCAGGGCATCCCTGCGCGAGGCCGAGGCGATTGCCGGCTACAGCCGCATCGCGGCGCCCATCGATGGCAGAATTGTGGAACGCCTGGCCGAACCCGGCGATACCGTTTCGCCCGCGGCGCCGCTGTTGACCCTGTATGACCCGGCCACCATCAGGGTGGAAGCGCGCATCCGGGAGTCGGTCGCATTGTCGCTCGCCATCGGGCAGGAGTTCGAGATCGAACTGGACGCGCTCGGCCAGCGCGTCACCGGCCGGATTGAAGAGATTGTACCCGCGGCCCACATCGCGTCCCGCAGCTTTCTGGTCAAGGCATCGATCAGCTACGTCCCGGGGCTGATGCCGGGCATGTTCGCCCGCTTTAGCATACCGGTCACGACCAGCACCGAATGGCTCATTCCGAAGCACTACCTGACTGAGGTCGGGGGCCTGAACCTCGTCTACGTCGAGACCGAAGGCCACCCGGAGCGTCGCTTCGTGAGACTCGGACGGCACTACGAGGATGGTCGCGTCGCAATCACGGCCGGCCTGTCGCCCGGCACACGGATCATCAATCCCGCGGCGATGAACTGACGAGTGTTCTCTCAACTCAAGTAAGAATGGAGCATCTGTATGGACCCGTTTCCCCACCACTATCGTGTTACATCCGAGGTCACGCCTGATGGTAATGTCCTGCTATCCAGCGAAGGGTTGACTGATCTCACCACGGCAGCCCCCAGTGAATTCGGCGGCCCCGGTGACCAATGGTCCCCTGAAACCCTGTTGGTGGCAGCGGTCACCAACTGCTACCTGCTGTCATTCCGGGCGATCGCGGCCAACTCCGGGCTGGCGTGGACGGACCTTGCCTGCAGCGTCGACGGACAGCTGGAACAGGTTGATCGATCCATCCAGTTTACCCGGTTCACCCTTGATGCCCGGCTTCAGATCAGTGACCCGGATGTCGAACGGCTGGCCCGCCGAATACTGGATAAGGCAGAGCGGTCCTGCCTGATCTCCAACTCCCTGAAGGCCCCGGTGGAGGTCAGGACGGAGATCATCCTGACCAACGCCTGACATTTACCCGTCTGAGGTAGTGGCGAATATGGGTGAAATCCCGCATGATTGGGGTGCAATCCACAATAGGCGTTGATCGCCAGAAGAGGAGAATCCCTAGTATGAGTCACGAAACAATTATTTCAGGCGGCACCGTTGTTGATGGTACCGGTGGCGCCAGCCAACGTGCTGACATCGCAATCGACGGTGGTCGAATAACCCGAATAGGTGATCTGTCGGGCGAACAGGCCGGACAAACGATTGACGCAACGGGCAAGATAGTTACCCCTGGATTCGTCGACCTGCACACCCACCTTGACGCCCAGATTGGCTGGGACCCGGAAATGCGACCAAGTTCCTATCACGGCGTCACCACCGCACTGATCGGTAACTGTGGTGTGACCTTTGCCCCGGTTGGTGAGGGCAACCGGCGCTACCTGGCCGAACTGATGGAAGCCGTGGAAGACATCGCGGCGGACGCGATCATGGATGGCCTTCCCTGGAACTGGACCAGCTATGGTCAATACCTGGATACCGTAGAGTCATTGAAGCCGACGCTGAACGTGGTGGGCCTCGCCGGTCACTCCGCGATCCGTTTTGAAGCCATGGGCGACAAGTCCTGTGATGAAGGCGTCCAGGCCACCGACAAGGAACTCGCACGGATCGTCGAATTGGTCAAGGAATCCATTGAAGGCGGTGCCGCAGGGTTCTCTACCTCACGTTTCCTGGGCCACCGTGTTCCTGATGGGCGCCTGACCCCGGGCACCTGGGCGGACCCGCGTGAAACAGAAGCGATTCAGCGGGCAGTGGTTGAGGCAGGCGGCCGAGGCGGCCTGTTCCAGGTCGCTCCGGACATGCGAACCCGCTACAAGGTAGAGCGGGACATGTTCCAGCTTGGCGCCGAACTGGGCTGTCAGGTGCTGTTTTCAGGGGGTACCGGCGGTGAAGGCGACGGCGGCGTGGCCAGCTGGTCCGAGTTCCTGGGCCGCAACAACGAAATGGGCAACCGCATCACATCCATCTGCCACACCCGTCCGAGCGGTTCGTTCTTCGGGCTGGCCCAGCAGGCCTTCCTGCGGACCCCCGCCTGGCGTGAACTGATGGCCCTGCCGAGTGTGGCGGACAAGGTCGCTGCCATGAAGGTCCCCGCAACCCGGGCGAAACTGATCTCTGAAGCGCAGGAAGCCGGTGGGTTTGGCGAAACTGCACGGATTCTGCACCCGATGGGTACCGGTGAGTTCCCGGATTTCGACCTCGAGCGCAAACGCAGCCTGGCTCAGCTTGCTGAAGCGTCCGGCAAGGACCCCGTCGAAATCTACGTGGACCGGCTGATCGCCTCAGACGGCAAGGAAATGTGGAATCTCTGGGCATTCGGTGGGTCCCTTGAGAATCAGTGGAACTATATGAAGCTGCCTCACGTGATCCCGATGCTGGGTGACGCTGGCGCCCATGTCGGTCAGTTCACTGACGCTGATTCACCCACGTTCCTGCTGAGCGAACTGACCCGCGACCGGGGTGTCTACACCCTGGAAGAGGCTGTTTACCGGATCTCTGGCAAGTCCGCCGAGGTGCTGGGTCTCAAGGACCGTGGCACCCTGAAAGAAGGCAACTTCGCGGACGTGAACGTGATCGACTACCAGAACCTGACATCCTGTCATCCGGAGTACGTTAACGACTTCCCGCACAACGGGGGTCGGATCGTCACCAAGAGCAAGGGCTATGACGCGACCCTCGTGGCTGGCCAGGTGGTGATTGCCAATGGCGAGTACACGGGACATCGTCCTGGTTCCGTGATCCGCGATTTCATTCGTGGCTAGTCGCTAACCTTCTCGACCCGTGTAACAAACGGGGCGAACCTCTCGAGGTTTCGCCCCGTTTTTTTTGTATCGTTGACCATCAGACCCGGTGCTACGATCGAGGTGCTCCACCTGTGTCCCGCCGAAAAGGTGAGTGCCGGTCTTCAATGTAGTCGATCTCCTGCTGAACGTGGCGGCGTTCGTCTGAAAGATATCGATCCACGGCATGCCTGAAGGATGGATTAACGATCCAGTGGGCACTGTGGGTGCGGGCCGGCATATAGCCCCGGGCAAGCTTGTGGTTACCCTGGGCACCCGCTTCCACTCTGGTGAGGCCGCGTTCGATTGCGAATTCAATGGCCTGGTAGTAACAGACCTCGAAGTGCAGGAAGGGATGGTCCTCGATACACCCCCAGTTTCGCCCGAACAGACATTCACCACCGATGAAGTTGATGGCCCCTGCCACATAGCGGCCGCCCCGTTTGCAAATGATGAGCAGCACATCGTCCGGCATGGTTTCGCCGATGATCGAAAAGAACTGACGGGTGAGGTAGGGGGTGCCCCATTTGCGGTTGCCGGTATCGACATAGAAGCGATGAAAGGCATCCCAGTGATGCTCTTTCAGGTCACTGCCGGTCAGCAGTTCTATCTCAATACCGTTCGCCAGCGCATCACGACGTTCCCGACGAATGTTCTTGCGCTTTTTCGAGGACAACGCGGCCAGAAAGTCATCAAAGGTGTCATAGCCGTCATTGTGCCAGTGATATTGCGTGTGAGTTCGCTGCAGGAAGCCCGCCTCCCCCATATGCTCCCACTGCTGCCTCGCGGCAAAGGTAATGTGAACCGAAGAGACCCCCATCTTCTCTGCCACCTGCATGATGCCCCCCATGAGGCACTCTTCCAGTTCCTTGATATTTTCTGCAACCGTCAGCAATCGCCGCCCGGTGGCGGGCGTAAAGGGCACAGCAATCTGCAGTTTTGGATAATATCGCCCGCCGGCTCGCTGCAGCGCATCGGCCCAGCTATAGTCAAACACGTACTCACCCGAGGAATGGCTCTTCAGATACATTGGCACGACGCCGAGCGCTCCGGCGTGGCCTTCGGACTCCAGCACCAGGTGGTACGGCGCCCAACCCGTATTTGCGACCGCCGACCCGCTTGCCTCCAGCGCTTCCAGAAAGGCATATGACACAAACGGATCGAAGGCAATGCCGCAGCCAGGGTCTGCCTGGCACGGATTGGCGCAGCGGTCCCACGCCTGCTGACCCACTTCACTGATGTTGCCAACGGCACTCACGGTATAGTTCATGAGTTGTCGCTCATGAGGTATGGCCTCATGCCATCCACAGGGACATCATGCCCGGCCCTTGCGCAGACTGGCGATCTTGAAATTGTCCCAGGTGACCAGCCGGTCCGGCTCGAACACGATCCAGCGACTCGATGACCCGGATGCGGTGGCCTGGTTCGGCCCGGGATCTTCCGAAGCAGGCTGACCATGTCCGCCGTTGTATTTTCGTCCCATTTGAATCCGAACGGCAGCAAGGTCAGGGTCGGCCTGCTCGGCAGCAGCGTCCTCCAGGACCCTGGCACTGCCCTGAAACATCGCTGCCTGCAATTCAGGGAACTTCTCGTTCCGATCAACGATCACGGAGCATTCCCTGTTGCGTCGCACGTTAATGACCTTCTGGCCGCGTCCGTAGGTGTAGATCTTTCCGCCGCCCCAGCCAAACCACATCGGTGTGAGGTTGATCCGGCTGCCGGGCCCCACGGTCGCGATGCGCATGTTCCAGGTGGTCGCCATCAGTTCGGCAAGCTGATCATCCGATAGTGCCAGTTTTTTTGAGATCGGCACGGCTAGAAAGAGAATTGCTCGCCGGAGAACGCCCCATAGGTCGCGTCCTGATCACCGACTGAGACACAGGAAATGATGTGGGTCGTGATGCCCATGTCTGCATACTCACGGATCCGGTCCTGACACGCTCCGGCGCTGCCCACCGTGCCGATCTGATCCACCAGCGCGTCATCCAGCGCACCGGTCGTCATTGCCCGGTCTCGTGCCGCCCAGCCTTCGGCAATCTTTGCGGCGACCTCGGGAAATCCCGCCCAGGCCAGGTAATTGTTATAGACCGGGGTTGCGTAGTAGGGGGCGAATTGCTTTCGAATTGCATTGCGGCCCGCATCCACATCGTCTGTTACCACCACCTGATGGCGACAAACGATTTCCAGATCTGACACTTTCTTGCCACCGCGTTCGGCACCGATCCGGATATGCTCCATCATCTTCGGCAGCGCCTGCTTTGGAAACAGATTGATGATCACCCCGTCTCCGTACTCGGCGGCCATTTCCAGCATCTTGCCGCGCAGTCCGGCAATGTAGATCGGCTGCTCCATGCCCTTATCAAGGGGCAACTGGCGATACCCATGGCTGGATACCGTCACGCCGTCGAAATCCGACTTTTCACCGGTCATCATGGAGCGCACCAGCTGGGCGGTTTCCCTGACCCGGGTCAGCGGTTTTTCAAATTTCTGGCCGTTCCAGTTTTCCATCATGGTCTGGCTCGAGGACCCCAGGCCCAGCACAAATCTGCCCCCCGAGATCTTGTTCAGGATGTGAGTCGTCGAGGCCAGCACGGCTGGCGTTCTGGTGAATACCGGAATGATCGCAGTACCGATTCGACAGCGCTCCGTGATCATGGCCACCGCGGCTGCCGTCGTCAGGGCATCGATACCGGAAGTGTCGGCAAACCACAGGTCATCGTATCCAACGTCTTCGGCCCATTTCGCCTGTTCGAGGCTCTTCTCGACGCCGGACAGGTTCGGCAGGGTCAGTGCGATTCTTTGTCTAACGGCCATTTCATCTCCTCATCTACAGATTGCTGATTAAGGCGCTGTTCTGCACCTTCTAAGGTCTTTCAGTGTTGCGGACCGTCTGCGACCGATACATCTGACACGGCCACGCCGGTAAGCCGTGAAAGCCAGTTCGCCACGACCCGGCTCAAATAATGTCAGCACTGGAAATCTTTTCACCCTCGTCCAGACCAGGGCGGTACAGGGCCTGTTTCGCCCGCCCCGGCGCGCGCTCATATTTGCGGGCAGAGGTATAAACAGGTTCCTTCAGCGCCTGCGCACCAAAAGACCGTGCCCGCTGCAGTTCGCTGACCTCACCATAGGTGGTGCTCCGCTGGCGAGGCGTTCTGCCGACACTCCGGATGATCGACTCCATCTCTTCGGGGGAGGTCTCCTGACCATGGCTGGCACCCGCCGCACGGGTAATGGTCTCATTCATCAGCGTCCCCCCCATGTCGTTGACCCCGGCCTTCAGGCATGCACGTACGCCATCAGGGCCCAGTTTGGTCCAGGAAGCCTGGATGTTTCTGAATAGTGGATTAAGGACCAGCCTGGCAATCGCATGGATCAGGATGGCCTCGCGAAACGTCGGCCCCTTGCGAGCTCGCCCCTTCAGATAGACCGGTGATTCCATGTGAATGAAGGGCAGGATCACGAATTCGGTAAAGCCGCCCGTCTTCGCCTGCAGCCGCCGCACCCGCAACAGATGCCGAGCCACATGATAGTACTGCTCCATGTGCCCATACATGATGGTCGCAGTCGTGTTGAACCCCTGTCCGTGGGCGGCCTCCATGACTTCGAGCCACTGGGACGTATTGATCTTGTCAGGGCAGAGTTCCGCCCGGACTTCATCGTCCAGGATTTCCGCTGCAGTTCCGGGCAGCGTGCCCAGCCCGGCTTCCCTCAACTGGCCGAGGAAATCGTCGAGACTGACCCCGAGGGTGTGCGCCCCCTGCCAGACTTCCAGCGGCGAGAACGCATGGATATGCATTTCCGGGACGACCTGCTTGATGGTATGGCAGATGTCGATGTAGGTCTGACCGGTGTATTCCGGATGGATGCCGCCCTGCAGGCAGACCTCACTGGCGCCGCGCTCCCAGGCCTCTTTGGTGCGGCGCATGATCTCCTCAGGTGACAGGTCATAGGGCCTGCCACGCAAGTTCTCGCTCATCTTGCCCTTGGAGAACGCACAGAACTGACATTTGAAATAACAGACATTCGTGTAATTGATGTTTCGATTGACGCAGTAGGTCACTTCATCGCCGGCAACCGACTTGCGGACACGATCTGCCGCCTGACAGACGTGCGTAAAGTCATCACCGCGGGCCTTGAAGAGCCGCACGATCTCTGCCTCGGTCAGTTCTTCGCCCGCCTCGGCCCGCTCCAATACCTGCCCAAGGTCTGCAGACACCCCCGAGCGGGGCAATCCGGTGACCCTTTCGAGTTCGCTCTGCCGGGGCGGCGCCACCGCGCCAGCGGCCCAGTCATCCGTTCGTGCGAAGCCCTGGCCATCAATCATCTGGCGCACAAACGGCGCGACACCACTGTCGGTCCAGCGATCCAGGTCCATGGCGTACCGGGGGTATATGGCAAGACGCTCAATCAGGAATTTGCCCGCGTTGGCCGTTTCACTGGCCAGATTGGTGAGATGGGGCCACGGGGCTTCCGGATTGACGAAGTCCGGCGTCACCGGTGATACACCGCCCCAGTCGTTGATGCCCGCATCCACGATCTTCGTCAGCACCCCGGGGCTGAGGTTGGGCGGTGCCTGAATATTCATCTCTGGCCCGAATACGATCCGGGCCAGCGCAATCGTCCAGAGCAGTTCGTTCAGATCCGGTTCGCTGGCATTGGCCATCAGCGTCTCGGCCTTGGCTCGAAAGTTCTGGATGATGATTTCCTGAATGTGGCCCCAGGGCCGATTCGCGTCACGCAGTGCAAGCAACGACTCGATCCGTTCTCGTCGCGTCTCACCTATGCCAATCAGAATGCCACTGGTAAACGGCACCCCGGCCTCACCGGCGAGGCGAATGGTTTCAAGCCGACGCGCAGGCACCTTGTCCGGAGAACCATGGTGCGGCATGCCCTTTTCCAGCAGTCGGTCTGACGCCGACTCCAGCATGATGCCCATCGACACGGACACCCGCCTCAACTCGGCAAATTCTGTGTGTGTCATGAGGCCCGGGTTCAGATGAGGCAACAGACCAGTCTCATTGAACACCAGCTCAGCCATGTCGTGCAGATACGACAGGGTCGAGTCCTGCCCCAGTGCCACCAGCCCATCCCGGGCAGCCTTGTAGCGCAGTTCCGGTTTGTCACCCAGGGTGAACAATGCCTCCTTGCATCCCGCCTGCTGGCCCTGCCTGGCAATCGCGAGCACCTCCTCAGGGGTCAGATACGGCGCCTTCAGCTTCCTTGGCACCTGGGCAAAGGTGCAGTAATGGCAGACATCCCGGCACAGGTGAGTCAGTGGAATGAATACCTTTTTGGAATAGGACACCACATTTTGGTGGCCCTCGTCCCGGAGCCGGGACGCCACCGCAATCAGCGCAGCCAGATCGGCCTGCTCCGACAGGGCAAGGACTTCGTCGTCCCCCATCAACGCGCCATTGGCAGCGCTGTCCAGTAACCCGCTCAGTTCACTCATCTTTCCACTCGATCCAATCGATTCGTTTCAGGGCTTCCCGGGATTACCGGGACTTCATACATTCAACATCTGGTTGCCGGATGTCATGCGGTCGACAATGCCGCTTTCGATCAGGTAACGATAGGTCACCTTCGTCCCGGCTGTACTCTTAAGGCTTGCATCGACGTTTGTCATCATATCCGCCAGTGCCAGCAGATCATCGGGCGTGTCAACGTCCAGCCCAATACCGGGCAGCCTGGCCACCGTGGGTACGATGCCACGGTCCTCAGCGAGGCGAACATGACGCCGGAAGCTGTCTTCACCAAACCCGAACGTGATGGCGTCCGGCGGGGAACAGGCAACGCAGTTGGAACCGCCAAGGTCACTCGCCGGCACGATGGTCATTTCCGAGTCTGCCGATCGACCAAATCCATCCAGAACCACCTCCAGTTCCTCTGGTGTCACCAGGGGCACGTCACCGGGAAGAAACACGAGTGCCCGGGCGCCCTCGGCGGCCAGCAACGCAGACGCAGCGGTCACTGCTTCAATCAGGCCCGGTTTGTCGGGCTCGGGGACGATTCTTGCACCGAATCCGCCAGCGAGATCGGCCACCTCCGGGTCGTCGGTCACAATCATGATTTCATCAATCAGGGTGCAGGCTTCGACTGCGATCAGGACATCTTCCACCATCGCCCGAAACAGCGCGGTTCGCTCCCCGGCAGCCAACAGGCCGCTCAGCCGCTGTTTGGCGTTACCGAGTTGTTTGATCGGGATAACCGCGCAAACTGTCATAGATTGATGCCGAACCCCATTACGGCCTTCGCCAGGGTGATTCTGTCCTGCAACGTTATCATGACTGTGTTGGTGACGATAGCTGGCAACCCAAGGGCCTCAACGTCATTCAGCAAGTGGCGGTCCTGATCATCCATCACGAAGCCAGTCAGTGCGCCGCGATATCCATCCAGATAGTGCCTCGCGACGGACACAGGCGTGCTGGGCATGCCGAGTTCGGCCATCATCTTGGCGGCCGGCCCTTTGATGGCAAGGCCGCCCACGATAGGCGATACCGCCACCATTGGCACACCTCGGGCGATAATGTGGTCCAGAACACCCGGCAGAGAAAAAACCGGATCGACGCTCACAAATGGATTGGAGGGGCAGATCACGATCAGTGCCAGATCGTCATCTGCGAGCGCTTCAAGGAACCCCGGTGCAGGGGTGGCAGTATCGATGCCGTCAAAATGGAACCCTGTCACCTCAGGTTCACAACGATCCCGGACGAAATAGTGCTGGAATGCGAGTTCCTCGCCGGTCGCTGTGTGCACAATGGTACTCACCCTGTCATCGGACATTGGCAGGATCGGGTGCGATACCCCGAGCGCCAGACTCAACTTCCTCGTCACCTCGGACAGTGTTGCGCCGCGTCCGAGCAGGTCGCTGCGAAGGATGTGAGTGGCGAGATCCCGGTCACCCAAACGAAACCAGTCCTGCCCGCCAAGTCGGGCCAGAGCATCCAGGAAATTCCAGCTCTCACCCTCCTGCCCCCACCCCACCTGCTGATTGCTCAACCCTGCAAGGGTATACATGACCGTATCCAGGTCCGGGGAAATCTGAAGGCCGTGATGGACGAAATCATCAGCCGTATTGGCGATTACCGTGAACTGCACCGGATCAAGGGCATGGGCGAGCCCCAGGGCCAGCTTGGCGCCCCCGACGCCACCGGACACGGCGAGGATTTTTCCGGGTACGCCCGTCATGTCGTCACGTTAACGAAAGAGATCGAATTCTTTCGATCGAAGCAACGGCCGGACCCCGGATTGTTCCCTGTCCCCAGGCTCTCTGGGAACATAACCACGCACCAGCACCACCGGGGTCTTTTGTACCGTCTGGCCCATCACCAGTGAGGCCCCCGCAGCCATTTCGTCGGCTGCCGCGACCTGGGTCACCTTGAGTTCTCTTCCATAGATGTCTGACTGGCCCACATAGTCCTCAAGGGCCGTGAATCCGGCCACACCAATCGCGAGCCCAAGTGTTCCATTGCGCCAGGCACGGCCCAGACTATCGTTGATGATGACCCCAACATTAACGCCATGGCGCGCCTGAATCTCCGCCCGGATTCCGGCAGCGCTGGCATCGGGGTCCACCGGTAACAGCAGGCAGAGGTCATCCGGGTCGCCGCCTGTATTGGTGATGTTGGACTGGTCGACACCCGCGTTGGCCTGCACAAAACCCAGCCGATGTTCAACGATGAGCACGCCGGGACGGGTCCGAACCACTTCCGCCGACTCATCCAGAATGACCTGCACCTTGCGCGGGTCCTTGTCTACCTGCGCTGCAAGGGCGATCGCCTCGTCACCGGGCACCACTGTCGTCAGGTCCACGTAACGATTCTCGGATTTCGAGACGATCTTCTGGGCAATCACCAGCACATCATCGTCCCTGATGGATTCGCCCATGTCGGCAAGCGCCTGATCCATCAGTGTGACGAGGTCATCGCCGGGCGACACCATCGGAATTCCAGCCACAGCCAGAAATCGAAGCTCCATGTCAGTCAGCCTGCTCACCGGTGATGACAATCCCGGCACCGTTGATCTTGTGATGTCGATTGATTGTGATCAGCACCGAAGTCAGGGCCTCCGCCGCCGCCGCATTGGCGAGCGGGCCGGCATGCCAGCCCTTGAGGCCGAGGGCCTGGACCAGTTCCATCACCGTGTCCCGTGCCGCGCGCTTGTTGCCGGAGATCAGCACATCGCACGCAATGGCATGATCTTCACGCAAATGCTGGGCGCCGACATTCTGGAAAGCCGATACAACGTGAACCTCATCTCCCAGGAGCGCCTGCGCCATCTCGGCGGCTGAGCCCTGTTCCGGCAACTGAACCGTTCCGACCTTCGGTGGCACCAGCGGCACTGTGACATCGATCAGGACCTTTCCAGTCAGCCCGGCCCGCACCGTCTCAAGGGTGCTGATCTGGTGCTCGAACGGCACGGTCAGTACAACCAGGTCTGCCTGGGTGGCGGCATCGAGGTTTTCATGTCCGCTGACGTTCAGGTCAGGAAATTCAGCCAGCAGAGCATCTGCCGCGGCCTTGCCCTTCTCAAGGGTTCGCGAACCTATGAGAATCCGGTAGCCGGCACGGGACCACTGTCTTGCCAGCCCGCCTCCCAGATCACCGGTTCCGCCAAGAATGGCGATCGATTCAATCTTGTCTGTCATGTCTGCTGGCACCGCTCAAATGAAAGCGTGTGATTATTCCCTAATCACCGGGGCCAAACAAGGAAGCACGGTGTTGCCTGTGACTTGCAACCAGGTCACACACCCTGTCGGTCCAGTTCGTTATGGATGAGGGTGATGCACTGTGCAGCATGCAACACGGTCGGGCCGAGCGAGATGCTGCTGGCGCCAAGACGATGCAGGTAGCTGATGGTCTTTTTGGGCATGGGGATGTGATCCGTCAGAACAAAGCGTGCGTCTTCCGGCAATTCCACAGCCCTGATATCGGTTCCCTTGCGGTCCAGCAGGTACACTGGCGCAGTACTGTCTCTCACCGCCGCCTCGAAGCTCAACGTGGAGACCGATATGCCGGACATCGGCTCGACCCGGGACGCCTTGGCAAGCCCACGGGCCGCAGTCAACGCTTCAGCGAGTACGCCAAGCAGGGCCGATTCATGCCATCCGGGCAGACTCCCCAGTGGGCCGCCATCAATGGTCACCATGCGGGAATAGTCGCGACTGCCTTCCATCACGAGCGAGACCCGGGTATCGGCTCGATGACCCTTGGACACGAGCAGTGCACTGACCATGATCTGGGCCAGGTATTCGACATGGGGCCCATTGCCGACTGAACGCAGAAAGCGCCCCGGTTCTACTGGGGCAGATCGGGCTCGAACCACAAATTCGCGCATGTTCGCCTCTTCAGGGTTGCCAGCCGAATTGACTGGAAGCGATAAAGGCACCATGTTAACGCCAATCTCAATCGGCGTGCGAAGAGGGAGTCGGCGGGACCGCTGCCAGAGCTGATTGGAGGCTGATTGGAGAGCCTATTGCAAAAAACCGTGCCTGGCACCGGCATCACCCAGGGCTTTCATAGAAGCTCCGGCCGCAGGCTGTGCCGTCCGGAAAACTTCCCAGCACGACTACAGCATGCCTGATACCGCACGATCAGGGCTGCCGGGTATGATAATGCCCCGAAACGGGCTCCGCAACACGACAGCCAGGTGGCTGCAATCTCGCCTGGCGCCAGATTTCGCCTGGCTATTGAGGCAATCCGACGAATGAACCGACTCTCCCAGATCACCTGGTACAACACAGGCTACGGGCTGTGGATGGCTGCCCTCAGCATCCAGCAGCTCGTCGTTACCTGGATCATGGTTGGCATCATGGGCGAGTCGCCGGAACGCGTGGGTATGGCCCAGATGCTGATCGGCATCCCGGGCCTCGCCATTCTGCTGTGGGCTGGCGCCGTGGGTGATCGCACCGACGCACGGCAACTGCTCATCCGGGTGCATTACCTGAGCGCCATTCCACCGCTGTTGCTGGCTCTCGCGATCACAGTGGAGTGGCTGTCTCTGATGCTGCTCATCGTACTGGCCCTGGTGGCCAGCATCCTCAGCAGTCTGGCAAACCCGAGCCGCCACGCGATACTCAATCGGGTCGCCGGTCGAAACCTTCAGGTTGCCATCAGTCTTTCCACGGCGATTGGCGCCATCGCTTCCATGGCCGGCTCCAAGCTCGGTGGCGAGATTGAATCCATGAGCATTGCCGGCGTCCTCATGCTACAGGCTGGGATGTTCGCCATCGGCGGACTGGCCACGGCAAAGCTGCATCCAGGTGAGCCGATTGCTCCCAGTGCCGAGACTTCTCTCGCTACGGTCAAGGCGGGCCTCTCCCATCTCATTGAACACCGCCTTGCCAGAGACGTGATCTCGCTGAACTTCCTGTCCAGCCTGTTCAATGCGGGGGCCTGGATGACGGCCATTCCCTTCATCGTCGTCAGGGTCTATGACGGCAATGCAGTACAGCTCGCCAATCTAACGGTCGTATTTTACTTCGGTTCACTCATTGCAAACTTTACCCTGCTCCGATTCATGCCACTGCAGCACCCGGGCAAGCTTTATCTCGTGATGCAGCTCTCCCGAATCTTTGCGCTGCTTTTGATCTGGTTCGAGCCGCCGGTATGGGGCCTTGCCATTGCTGCGGCGTACTGGGGTTTCAATATGGGGGTGACCAGTACCATGTCACGGCTGATGGTGCAGGAAATCGCCGAGCCGGAATTTCGAACCCGTCTGGTGTCGATCTATACCCTTGGGCAGCTCGGTGCCATGCCGGTCGGGGCCCTGGTCCTGGGCCATGTGATCGGGTGGTTTGGTCCGTTGAACGCCCTCTTGCCTGGCGTTGTCGCGTCCGTCGCAATCTTCGCAATCGGCGTCGGTGGCACCCAAATCTGGCGCTATCGGTCACCTGCCGCGTCATAGCCCTCATCCGAACGCCCCAAAATAGCGCACGGGTCCGTCAGACATCACCCGATTTTTGAGTTCTCCACAGATCCTGTGGATAACTCTGGTGATAACTACCGGAATTTCCCTCTGAGGCCGCAAAATCAGGGCATTTCAGGAATTGGTTATTTTTTGTACAAACTGTAATTTATTAAGTAAAATCAATAGGTTATATAATTTTGAAAGTCGCAGCCAGGCGTGCCAGTCTGAAATCAGCGCCAATTCGTCCTGACCCTCGGCATTGTGAATAAGTTAGCTGCAAAAGAGTCTCCCAGGCCTTTATTTATAGTGGAAACGGCTCTATTGAAGTGGTTTTATCGACATCTGACCCCTCCATGTGCGCCGGATACCCTTGTTATCAGGGCATTTATCCTACATCCGAAATGAACCTTTGCGACTTCCGTTCACTGAGCCAGACCGTCAACACGGGGCATCTTTCAGGATTGTTCTGGCCCCACACTTTGCGGTCCGGGATACCCTCCAGCACAGCTACAGCGTCGCTGACACGGGAGCATCAGGGGCTTTGTTGACGCTAAGGGCTTTATTGACGCTAAGGGCTTTATTGACGCTAAGGGCTTTATTGACGCTAAGGGCTTTGCCTGACCCTCGCCAGTACCTGATCGAAATTCTCCGTGGACGTGGACCTTCGCAGCGCGCGCTTCAAGCCCTGAACCGCGCCGGCGTCAAAGCCGGCCAACCGTCGCGCCAGTGCCCTTGTGACTTCCAGAACCCGGTCATCATCCTCTACTCGAGTGGCAATGCCGAGGCGATACAGATCCTCGCCATAATGCCGTTCTCCCAGCACCGCCATCTCAAGCGCCAGTGCCTGGGTGAAGCGAATGCTCAGCCATGCAACATTGATCGGCGCAGCAAGGCCGCGCTCCACTTCGGCAACGTGCAGAAATGCCCCCCTGCCCGCGACCAGAAAATCGCAGGCAAAGGCCAGTGCGGAACCGCCGGCAATGGCAAAGCCTTCCAGTGCACCCAGGACCGGTTTGGAACAGGAATAGATGGCACTGTGCAGACTCGCCCAGTCATCCTGGAAGGTCGCACGCCAGGCCGGCGCCGGATCTTCTGAAAACGCCTTGAGGTCGAGCCCCGCGCAAAAGTATCCCTCGGCACCCCGAATGATGATTGCCCCGCACGTCCCGGACCTGTCCAGCTCATTCAACCCGGCATGCAGTTCGGTCACCAGTGGGCCGATCAAGGCATTGCGGCGCGCGGGCCTGTTCAATACCAGTTCACCAACCCCATCTGTCAGCTCCACCTGAACGAACTCCGCCATGACAATCCCCAAAGTCTGTGTTGACTGACTATCATACAGACTGTTTGCTTGTTCGAGTTCAGCCGCGAACGTATCATCACCCGATCTGGGGAGAACTAAAGCATGGGATCAATATCCAGCCTGCTGGGCGACATCAAGGTACTGGCGCGCGCCCTGACAACAAAACCACAGCCAGACGAGGAGATTGGCTCCATCGCTCTGATGGTGCAGCACAATGCGGACAGACGCCCGGATGACATGGCCCTGATCTCGAACGATGAATCGGTGACCTGGGCGGAACTGAACGAGAAGGCCAATCGTGTGGCACGAGTCCTCAAAGACCATGGCATCGGGTCAGGAGACTGCGTTGCCCTCTTTATGGAAAACCGGATCGACTTCGTCGTTGCAGTCCTCGGCATCTCCAAACTGGGTGCGGTCTCCGGGCTGATCAACAGCAATCTATCGAGGCAGCCGCTTACCCACTGCATCTCGCTGGTCAATTCAAAGGTCTGCATCTTTGGAGAGGAGCTCACCGGAGCACTCGACGAGGTGCGGCACGCTTTGTCGCTGACCGAAGGCAGGGACTACCTTTTTGTGGCTGACCACGCACTCGAGACCTCTGCCCCGAAAGGGGCCCCCCCGGAGTGGGCGCAGCTTCTGGATAGCCGAGACAGTGCGATCGATAATGGTAACCTGGACGAAGCCAGCCAGGTCACCATCGCCCAGACAGCCTTTTACGTGTTCACCTCCGGGACCACGGGGATGCCGAAGGCAGCCGTTGTCACCAATCGGCGAATGTTTACGGGTGCCAGATTGGCGGCAGACTCGCTGGCACGACTGACCCGGCGAGACCGGATCTACAATTGCCTGCCGCTCTATCACGGCACCGCGCTGATCATCGGCCTTGCGGCTGCCTTTCATGCAGGGGCATCAACCGTCATGCGCCGCAAGGTGTCTATCAGTTCCTTCTGGGACGACATCCGCAAACACGAGTGCACAAGCTTCATCTACATCGGTGAATTCATTCGTTATCTGATGAGTCAGCCCCCGACAAAGGGCGACCGGGATAATCAGGTTCACACCATCTTCGGCAATGGGCTCCGGCCCGATATCTGGATGAATTTCAAGGAACGCTTCGGGATCGAACGAATCGGCGAGTTTTATGCTGCCAGCGAGGGCAATGGCGGCTTCGCCAACGTTTTCAACAAAGACTGCACCGTCGGTCTGGGCATCGCCCCGGTCAAACTGGTGCAATACGATGTCGCCTCTGACGAGATTGTCACCGATTCTGACGGGCACTGTATTGAGGTCCCGGATGGCACTCCCGGGCTACTGCTGATCGAGGTCACAGAGAAGTCGAAGTTCGACGGCTATACCGAGCAGGACGCAACCAATGCCAAGATAGTCGAAAACGCCTTCATGCCGTCAGACATGTATTTCAACAGCGGCGACCTGATGCGGACCGTCGATGTCGGCTTCGCATGGGGCAGAACGCACTACCAGTTCGTGGATCGGATTGGCGACACCTTTCGATGGAAGAGCGAGAACGTGTCCACCAACGAGGTGGCTGAGATCATCAATCAGCATCCGGACATCGCGTTTTCCAACGTATACGGGGTTACCCTGCCGGGCACCGACGGCCGTGCAGGCATGGCAGCCATCGTCTTTAACAGCGGCATCGACAGCACTGACGTGGACATTGAGGGTCTATCCGAGCACATCCGACAGAATCTGCCTCCCTATGCGAGACCGCTGTTTTTGAGGATACTGACTGAACTGCCAACCACCTCGACCCATAAGCTCCAGAAGAACGAGCTCCGGGAACAGGCCTTCCATCTTGATTCCGTGACGGATGAATTGCTGGTGCTAAAGCCTGACGAGAAGATCTACGCGAGGCTCGACAGCGATTATTACGACCGCATCATGCGCCGGGAAATCGCGTTCTAAGGAAGCTCCGATCAACTGGATCGGGTCGTCAGGGCAAGGCGGAGGCCACCCCAGAATCGCCAAAACATAGAAGGAAAACACACCATCAAGGCAAGGCCAACATCTCATTCCTATTTCTCCCACCGTCTGAAACTGCACTACCTGGACTGGGGTAATCCGGATGCCAAACACGTCCTGCTGATTCACGGCGTTCAGGACCATTGCCACAACTGGGACTGGACCAGCGAGGCCCTTTGCGGGGACTATCACGTCATCGTGCCTGACCTGCGAGGTCACGGCGACTCGGACTGGGTCCGCGGCGCTTCCTACAACAATCTGGATTATGTCTACGACATTGCGCAACTGGTCGATCAGGAAGGACTGGACCCGGTCAATGTCATCGGGCATTCCATGGGCGGCACCATCGCAAGCCTGTATGCCGGCGTGTTCCCGGAAAAGGTTGCGAGCCTGATCTGTGTCGAGGGCGTTGGCGGGCACTGGTATCTTGCCACCGAGACCGGACCGAAAGAACGAATCCGGGAGTGGATCGACAATACTCGCGATCTGGCGGCGAGATCTCCCCGCCGATACCCGTCCCTGGAAGAGGCCTTCCAGCGCATGCAGCATTCAAACCCTCACCTCAGCGAAGACCGGGCACGACATCTGACTATCCACGGCAGCAACCGCAATGAGGACGGCACCTACACCTGGAAATTCGATAATTACACTCATAGCCGCTCACCCTTTGGCCTCGACCTTGAGGGCATGACTCGCCTCTGGGAGAACATCGACTGCCCTACGCTGCTCTTGAACGCAAACCAGGGTTTTGCTCACCGCATCGGTCAGGATGGAACGGAAAAGCACTTCAGAAACGCTTCACTGGCCAATGTGGACAATGCCGGGCACTGGCTGCATCACGATCAGTTCCGGGAATTCATTGAGCACACGACCGGGTTCCTCGGCAGGAATGCCCGTTAGGGAGCCTCCCCGTTACCCGTACCCGGCACGCCAATGGCTTCAGGGAAGCTCTGAGCTTCCTTAGAAGATCGCCAATAGTTCCTCAAAGGCGACCATCTGGCCACCCACGGCCGACGATGGGACTAAAATAGGCGTCTTGACCCCCGCATCGAACCAGGCCTCCACACCATCACGCACATCGCTGGCCGATCCAAACAGCGTCGTATCTGCGAGCCACTTGTCCGTCAGAAAATACGGCACTTTATCCCGGTCTCCGTCGGCCAGCGCCTTCTCGATGCCCTCCATTTCCTCCACATAGCCCGCTTCTTTCCAGTAGTTTCGATAGTTTGGCAACATGGCATAGGAGGTCAGCGTCTTTCGATTGACCGCCTTGGCGGCCTCGATGTCATCACTGATACAGGTGGGAATCATGTCTCCGATGAAGAAATCATCGCTTGCTCTGGCGGCGTCGGAAACAACGGAAAGAGAGGCTGGCATGTGGGAACGGGCACCATTGGCAAAAACCATTCCCTGGGCAATTTCTTCAGACAGAGCGATCATCTTCTTACGCAGGGTAGCGAGCACAATGGGAGGCAATTCACCTGCCCTCGGCACGGCCCGCAGCTGTTCGACAAACTTTCGCGTATCAGACAGTGGCTTGCCAGCCTCGATGCCCCTGGCATTGAGCGCTGGCTCATGGCTGACACCAATCCCGAAGCGAAACCGACCACCCGATATTTCATGAATAAACGATGCGGTCGTCGCGAAATCGACGACCTGACGAAAGTAGATGGGCATGATGCTGGTACCAAACCGGATCTCATTGGTCACCATTGCAATGGCCTCACAAAGCGCCAGTGAATCGCCAAGGCTCGGGCCGTATATTCCACTGAAACCTCTTTTTTCGATCTCCGTGGCCAATTCAATGGTTGCCTTGCGTCGGCCCGGGACGGCGGCAAGGCTGAGTGCGGGCATTCGAGTCATGTCGGTATTTCCTGAGAACCAAAGATCCGCAGTCTACACGCCCTGTCTCCCGGTGTCGTGGCGCTTCATGACGGTTCGGCTCCTCATGATACGGGCACGCTACCCGGGAACATGATTGCCGGGCTTGCCGATTTTGGCTACAGTGGGCTGCGCTTTTGTGAATAACCCCATGCTGTCTGTTGAACAAAATACAAAGCTCCTGAAACTGCATCTGCAGTGGCCAGAACGGAACAAATTCCGTGATGACCCGGGTGAAGCACTGGCATTTTTCAGATGGCTGTTCCTGAACCACAGCAATCGTCCTGAAATCCTGTCCCTGGATACCATCGACGAGGTAGAGGACTTTCTGACAGACAACCATCAGATTTTAAGGCCCCTGCCATCGGTGGCACCTGCCGTTGACCGATTCGCCAATCTTCGCCGTGAACCCAGAATCGAAAACGATGTTCTCGTCGCCCTGACGGTGAACGAATGTGCGGCTGACCACTCCCGGATCGGCGTCTGCTCAACGGGTCGATCACTCGATCTGGGGCTTCACGGCATGCGATTGATCATCGACAAGGACCTGCCGTCCCACAGCTTGCTCGAACTAAAGCTGACCCCGGACAACGGTGATGTGTTCAGGCTCACGGGCAACACTCGCTGGATCACTACCCGGGATGATCATTACCTGATGGGGCTCCGAATCATCGAAGATGACGGCTTTGAATACTGGCGGTCGCAATTCGGCGCCCGATTCGTGACACCCAACCTGTCGCCATCGAAGGTGTCCGGGACAAGATCCCGCCCCCAACGTTACAAAAAAGGATAGAGGAGAACCAACATGGCTCGCAAACAATCGGCCTTTCTCATGCGCCAGAAGATCGCCCTTGGCGCCGTGGGGATCATCGTGCTGGTGGTCCTCGGTTATCTGGTCTCAGTGGTGATCAGGGACTCTGCACCACTGGGTAATTTCGTTGCGGGAGAGCATTACGTATTGCTTGAGGACCCCAGACGGGTGCGAGGTGACAAAATCGAGGTGATCGAGTTCTTCTCCTATGCCTGCGTACACTGTTTCAACCTTGATCCGCTGCTTACGGACTGGGTGGAATCTCGCGAGGACAGTGTGAACTTTCAACGCCGCCCGGTGGTCGCCAGTGATCTCTGGCGGCGACTTGCGAGCCACTACTACACCCTGGAATCACTCAATCTTCTCGAGTCCCACCATTACCCGTTCTTTGTGGACGTACACAACCGTAAGCTCGACGTATCCTCTGTGGATGCACTGGCGGACTGGGCAGCTGATCACGACATACAAGGTTACAGGGAGACCTATTCCGGAAGTGACGTACAACGCCGGGTCGAGGCGGCGGACCGCCTGTCCCGCAGCCTGCAGATTGCCTCTGTGCCCACGCTGCTGGTCCAGGGAAAGTACGTGGTGAGCGCGGGTCGGGCCGTGGGGCCGACCCGCATGCTGGACGTTGTCGATCACCTGATCGAACTGGAACGAGCGGCCACGTCGGTAAACGAAGAGACTGTCCGGGATCAGTCACGGTAACGATTCTGCAAAAAGAGCGGGGTCCGATCGTCCTGGCGTCCCTCGTTGAGGTTCAAAAGGGGCGCTAGCGCCCTTCGTTAAGGTTTAACCTGGACTCTGGATCAATCCGCCTCAACCGATAGGTACCCTCAAGATTTTCCGGCAATGACTGCGCCCGCCGGGGAGCGAATACCAGTGAGGAAAGTTCTACGTCCCAGGGGATCAGTTCTGCCTCGAGAATACGGGTCTCAATACCTGGGTCCCTCTCAATCAACTTGCCAGCTGCCTCCAGAGAGTCAATTCGCAGCAATGACATGCCCCCTGAACCGGATACGAGGGGGCCGCTCAAGACCAACTGGTCGCTGGCATACAACTTGTTGAGATATTCGTGATGCGCCTTCAGACCTGGCTGGTCGCTATAGCTGATCTGATGGTTCCAGTTCACCCCGGGTGAGTAGCGCACCAGGAAGTAACCTGTCCCGGCACCGGTCGTAGTGGATTCGACTGTGATGCTTCCGTGACCTGCAGCAGCGTTCTGGCCAGTTCCCTGGGCGCTGCTGGCACCGGTCCAGGACGACATGGCGGCCACCATCACAAGGATGATGAAGATTATGGCGTGCCGCATGGTTGATCCTCGCAGGGTGACTTGGTCGCTATCGGTCTGGCCAGCCAATCAATCACTGATCTTCTTGTGCAGATGGGGCATGGAACTCGGGTCAGAGGGATTCAGAAAGCGCTTTTCGGTACCCGAACGGGTGACATTCTCGTAGGTACCATCGCTGCGCTTGACGAGTTTGGTCCAGCCATGGCCCTTGAGATCGCTATCACCCACAGGCGTATTGGCCATCGGCGCCGTCTTGAACACTTTTCGCACACGTGCCTGCGGCGCGGTGGTACCGGGGTTGATACCTGCCATCCTGCAAACGTCCCCCCAGGTGTCCACCTTCAGGGACATACTGTGGACCAACTCCACTGTGCGTCCATTGTCCTCGCAAAAATAGTCGTAACGTGGCATTTGGGCTCCTGATTTCTCTATTGTGACGACCCTTGTCCAATGGACTGAGGGATTGTCGTCAGCGTGACTATCATAGCTCTGATCGTGGCTCCGATGGGAGCCCGAATGTGGTCATCGGCACGCAGGTCGGCTTCGAGGGGTTCAGGTACCGGTGAAGACGGGCTTTCGCTTCTCAAGGAACGAGGCACGCTGTTCCTTCTGATCGTTGGGAGACCGGGTCGCAAATGACAGGCCAAATACCTCGTTGCGCAGCGCGTGTTCAAACTCTATGTCCTGATTGAGTTGCAGTACACGTTTGCCACTTCGGATGGCCATCGGCGGCAACGCCGACATTTCGCCTGCCAGCGACAGGGCGGTCGACATCAGGCTATCGTCATCTACCAATCGATCAAGCAATCCAAGTCGATAGGCCTCCTCTGCATCGACGGCACGACTGGTAAAGATCAGATCCGCCGCCCGGGAATATCCGATGATCCGCGGCAGAAAAAACGACATGCCGCTGTCCGGGGAGAGCCCACGCTCCGCGAACACAGTCTTGAAGCGGGATTTTTCGCTGCCGAGACGGAGGTCGCAAGCAAGCGCAAGGCTCATGCCCGCACCCGCTGCGACGCCATTGACAGCGGCAATGGTCGGCACGCCAATGCGGAAAATGTCCGTAGCCAGACGACCCACCCAGCCAATATCGTCCAGCCGGGAGTTCTGCGACGGTGCCTCCCCGGATGCACCCGGGCCAGCGGTCAGATCAGCCCCTGAGCAAAAGCCCCGTCCCTCCCCCGTAAAGACCGCGGCGCGTACTTCGTCGTCAGCATAAATGATGCCACTGACCTCATGGATCTCATCCCGCAGGGTCGCGTTCAACGCATTGAGCTTCTCCGGGCGTCGCAACGTCACCACGGCGACATGATCGATGACTTCGTAACCTAACGTTTCCATTCAAGCGTTCCTCTCAATCACTTTGATTCAGCATTAGACCAGCGGGTACAGAGCGGCTGACCCTGACGACAATACTACCGGCAGGGGCACTCTCTCGCCTCACTGCCCGAGTCAGTTTAGGGCGAATACGGATTCAGGTCGACCTTCTCCCGGCACCGCGAAAAACCGGACGAAAAGGGGTTTTCAAACCAAGTTGCCATTACGTACACTGAACAGACAACCGGGATACCGAAAATGTCAAAGTTGGAGATACTCACACCTGCCCAGGGCAGCCGCATCGTACGAGATGGTGAGGACGTCATACTGTTCGGCCAGCCCCCCGAGGTGTTGAAGGGCATCCTGCTGAACGGTATCGAGAGTTTCAACACCCTTGTTCTGACGGATGTGAAAGAAAAGGACGGCTCGCTGCTCAACAACCTTGAGTTTCCCATCTACTTCTTTCTGTTCGTTATGAACGGTCTGGCCCAGGGCCAGCGCCTTAATCTCGTTGGCGAACAAACTGACATCAATCAGGCACTGCGGCTGTTGCGGTTCACCCTGATGGGCCCTACCCCCGAAGAACTCGATAAGTGGCACACCGAACCAGACCTGAAGAAAGAGTGGCTCGAGGTCGCTGACGCCATCGCGCTGAAGGACGACGACGGAAAAACCATCCCCGTTGAAGGCTTCTTCAACCAGTGCCCCTTCGTCAGTGGGCAAGCCAGTGCCGGAAATCTGACCATTGTTCACAACGGACCCGACAATTACACCGTAACAAATGGGGTCGCTTCACTGGCCGTCAATCTGAACCAGGACCAGGTCGTCACGCCACCGTATCGGGTTCAATCCGATTATGTACCGGGCGGGCTCGTCAAGATGGGCCTGGAGATTCTCGGCGGCGCCTCCGGATTCACTCCGAACGAACCCTGCACCGGACTTGCCCTGTGCTATAACGGCGATTACCTGCTCATCGACTCAATCCCATTTCTTGATGAACACCTCTTTGCCCGGGGCATCTCTAAAAACCAGGTATCAGGAATGCTCCTGACACACCTTCACGACGATCACTGCGCCATGTTCCCACTGATGCTGATGCCTCACCGGGTCGAGGTCATTACCACCCGGGAAATCTTCAACATGGCGATGGAAAAGCTGGGCTGCAGCATCGGATGGAAACCGGAAGTCGTCGCCGAGCATTTCAAGCTGATTGAGGTCCGGCCAGGCAGGGAGATGAACTACTTCGGGATGAACATCCTGCCGCACGTCACGGTCCACAGCATCCCGACAATCGGCGCCACCTTCTCCACGATCCACAAAGGATATACGCGCCAGCTCTGTATCGTTGGTGACAATCATACAATGTCGAAGGTGCGTGAGTTACATGACCAGGGCATCGTTCCCACCGAAACCCTGAAGAACCTTGAACGAATCTACACCGAACGGTTCAGCCTGCTGGTGGCAGATGGCGGTGCTGGTGCCATTCATGGGGACCCTGCAGACGCCCTGCGCTCCGATGCCGACCGCGTGATCTTCGTCCACGTGGAACATCTGCCTAACGAACTCGACACCACCTTTTCCCTTGCCAGTTCCGGTAAACGATATACCATCATTGATGGTGACCCGAGCGTCTATACCTCACAGGTCAGCCACTATCTGGGCCAATGGCTGGGCGAGCCCTTTCCGAATCGTTGGATGCGAAGCCTGCTCGCAGAAGAGGAGATCCGCCGGTACAACGCCGATGACGTCATTATCGTTCAGGACGCCGAGACCAGGGGCTTCGTGTATCTGATTCTGACGGGTTATTGTGACGTGGTGCACCACAACGGCAAGCACTTTACGACCGTGGCCAAACTCCAGGCCGGCGACGTGATCGGCGAAATGGCGATCATTACCGGGGCGGGCACACGCAACGCCAGCGTTGTCGCAAGGACGCCGGTGACCGTCTGCGTCTTTGCTGAAGAGACGTTTGCCGCGTTCATTGAAACCGAAGGTTTCACCGACAAACTGCTGGCGCGATGGTCACTACGCCCGGTCATCAGGAAGCTGCCACAGTTCCGGGAGATGACCTCCACCGTTCTTGAGAAGGTTGGCAACGTGGCGCGTTTCGAGGACCTGGAGGCCGGTGATTCAAGGAGGTTCGATGAAACCTCCTGGTATATCCTGGCAGAAGGCAGGGTGGAGGATGATGAGGGCGAACATGGCATAAGCACCGAATTCGGCTGGCTGCCATTTGCCGAAAGTAATCTGACCCAGGTGACCTGCCTCGAGGATTCCCGTTTCATCAAGTTCAAACGGGAACATCTGGAACGGCTGCGCCTTGAAGTGCCCCAGGTGAACTACTATCTCCGAAAGCTCCGTATCGACCAGCCGTTTGCCAGAGTCGACTGGCTGCTGGGTGACGTCAGCACAACATAGAGGCCGGTAGACGACCGTGGCGGACAGAGTATCAGGTGTTTCGCCGCGGCTGACCACCAATCTCGAAGAAGGCCTGAGCCAACCGACCCAATGATCAATGCCGCACCGGATCCATCAGCGCGGCAACGCCTGCCGCCGTAACGATGGTCAGCGGGGCGTGTCATGGCCCTGCGGCCTACGGTCGTCAATCTGGGATCGATCCCGCCTGGCCCCACCAAACCTCTTAAGACAGTACGAATAACGCTGCAGGAATCGCGAGCAACGCGCAACCGATCATCGCCGCGATGGCAATGCCCTTCCACGGTCCAGCTGAAGGTGCGTTGCCGGTGTGCTCCTTGACTTCCGGGTTGTCCATCGCGAACGCCAGATATTCCAACAGATCCTCCAGGAAACCGATCTCGTCCTCGTGATACTCGCCGCCGCCAACGTGGTTCAGCAACTGAACCGCGCCAAGAAGTCTGTTGCCGTCCAGGGACTTGACCGGCACACACAATACATCGTGGGTTTCAAAACCGGTCTGGCGATCGAAGTACTTGTGCTTGCCTGGCATCTTGTCAAGACGATCTTCGAAGATCATGTTGCCGCTTTCCATGACGCGACCAACAATCGAATTCTCAACGATCTCTACTTCGATAGAGCGCTCCCGTTGCCCGGTGCCAGCCTTTAACCAGACAAAGCCGTCCTTCTCACTGGCAACAAAAATGCCGCAGCGTTCACACTGCATGAGTATCGGCATGATCCTGACGTAGAAATCGAGCAGTTTTTCTTCAGCGGTATCCTGATCCAACTTCAGTCCCGCTGTTTCAGTGGAGCTACTCATATTGGCGCGTCCCTCCCAGATAGCTTTTGCTACAGTGCACCGGAATTGCCCAATTTTCAAGGCCTTGCGGATCCATGCAGCTGCCTGTGCCGTCCTTTTGGCAACGGTGCGTATCGTTTGCAATGATAGCGTTAACCTGGGGAACCTGGATGCCTGACACGCGACCCGACTCCAGAGATTCGCAGTGGGAGGAGCACACTCGTGGTGACGATTTCGTGCTTTATTTCGTGCTATATAGTGGTGATCGAGATCGTGAATCAACGACCGCAAATGCGGAACCTAAGGCGAAGTCACATGAACCAGGCCGAACCGCAGTTTGTGTACCATCTCATCGAAGCAGCGCGCTACGAGCAAACCATCGCCATCGGGAAAACCTACTACCCACCCACCTACGAAACGGACGGATTCACCCATGGCACGTCGAATCCGGAAAAGTTGCTTGGTGTAGCGAACCACTTCTACCGCGAAATCGAAGGTGACTGGTATTGCCTTCGCATGACAGTCGCGAGCCTTGCCGCCACCGGCATCGAGACCGTGTTCGAAGGCGCGGCACCGGTGGGCGATCGCGCCGGTGATCATGATGGATCGGATGGCGAGCTCTTTCCACATCTCATGGGAGGTATCCTTCCCGCAGCCGTGCTCAGGGTCCATAGTGTTCAGCGTGGGAAAGATGGTGTATTCCTCAACATCCACGTGTAGGCGAACCCAGCGTCGCTAACCCCACGCCGATGTGCTGACCTTTGCGTGGGTGGTCAAACGGACATCTGAAACGCCTGCGCCTGAAGGAACTACACCCTACCTCCGAAAGCTGCGGGCCGACCGGCCGTTTGCCGTAGTCGACTGGCTGTTGGGTGACGTCAGCACGACATAGAGGCAATCGACGACCCCGGACACCGGATCAGGTGCTTCGACGATACTGACCGCCAATCTCGAAGAACGCCTGAGTCAACTGACCCAGTGAACAATGCCGCACCGCATCCATCAGTGCGGCAAAGCCGTTGCCACCGGATACGATGGTGTCTGTCAGCCGGGCCAGCGCCTCATCGGCGTCTTTCTGATGGGCTTGATGGAAGGATCGGAGGCGCGCGATCTGGTTCTGCTTCTCATCCTCTGTGGACCTTGCCAGTTCCAGGTTCGAAAGGGGCTCCAGTCCATCACCCAGAAACGTATTCACGCCAATAATCGGCAATGAACCATCATGTTTGGCGGCTTCGTATTTCATGGACTCTGCCTGAATCCTGCCTCGCTGGTAGCCGGTCTCCATTGCCCCCAGCACGCCACCACGCTCGGACAGACGTTCAAACTCGGCCAGAACAGCCTCCTCCACCCGGTCAGTCAGCTCGTCAATGATGAACGACCCCTGATTCGGATTCTCTGTCCTGGTGACGCCGAACTCGCGATTGACGATCAGCTGGACGGCCAGTGCCCGCCGTACGGATGCCTCTGAAGGCGTCGTCACGGCCTCATCGAAGGCATTGGTGTGCAGGCTGTTGCAGTTGTCGTTGATCGCCAGCAGGGCCTGCAGCGTGGTCCGGATGTCATTGAACTGCATCTCCTGGGCATGCAGTGAGCGACCGGATGTCTGGATATGGTACTTGAGCCTGGCGCTGCGCTCATTGGCGCCATATTTCTCCCGCATCACGATAGCCCAGATGCGGCGGGCGACCCGGCCGATCACCGTATATTCAGGGTCCATGCCGTTGGAAAAGAAGAACGACAGGTTAGGCGCAAAGTCGTCGATGTGCATGCCCCTTGCCAGGTACGCCTCGACAAAGGTAAAGCCGTTTGCCAGCGTGAACGCGAGCTGGGAAATGGGGTTCGCCCCGGCTTCGGCAATGTGATACCCGGAGATGGACACCGAGTAGAAGTGCCTTACCTGATGGTCGATGAAGTACTGCTGGATATCTCCCATCATGCGCAGGCTGAACTCCGTCGAAAAGATGCAGGTGTTCTGCCCCTGGTCCTCCTTCAGGATGTCTGCCTGGACGGTCCCGCGAACCGATGACAGCGCCAGTTGCCGGATGTCCCGGAATTCGGTTTCATCCGGTTCGCGGCCATGGTCTGCGACGAAGCGGTCCACCTGCTGATCAATCGCAGCATTCAGGAACATGGCCAGAATTGCGGGAGCCGGGCCATTGATCGTCATGGAGACCGAGGTCATGGGGTCGCAGAGATCGAAGCCCTCGTACAGGGTCTTCATATCATCAAGGGTGGCGATGGACACGCCCGAATTGCCAATCTTGCCGTAGATGTCAGGCCGGGTGTCCGGGTCAAAGCCATACAGTGTCACGGAATCAAACGCGGTAGACAGTCGTTTGGCGGCCGAATGCTCGGAGAGCCTTTTGAAGCGTCGGTTGGTTCGGGCGGCATCCCCTTCCCCGGCGAACATTCGGGCGGGCTCTTCCTGCTCCCGCCTGAAGGCAAAGACACCCGACGTGTAGGGAAAAAACCCCGGCAGGTTTTCTCGCCGCAGCCAGTCCAGCAACTCACCATGATCTTCGTACCGGGGCAGAGCCACCCGCGGAATGTAACTGCCCGAGAGGGTCCGGCTACCCAGCCTGCCGGCGCCGGATGCCGGCCCGTCGGCATCTGAATCCTGACGCGAATAGGTGTCACGAACCGATTCCCATCCATCCAGCAGTGCAAGGTTGTTCCCGGTCAGGCGAGCCGTCCGCTCATCGATCAGTCTGGTCAGTTCGTCATCGGGCGTACCTGTCAGCAGGGTCCGGGCCGCCATCAGTTGCTGACGTTCCCGGGCGATGAGCGCCTGGTCCCTGGTATGACCATGATAGTCTCGGACCGAGTCGGCGATCTCTGCCAGATAGCGCTGGCGCCCACCTGGTACGATCGCAGCAGTGACTGATGAAAACCGCACACCCGGGTCTGGCAGAACTGAAGCCCACTGGCGCAAGCCCTTGTCACGCAGTATGGCCACCAGCCTGTGGTAGGCGGCGCTGACGCCGTCATCACCGAATCGGGAAGCAATGCAGCCAAACACCGGTTGATCTTCCGGTGTGCTTGCGAATGACTCCCGATTGCGCTGGACCTGTTTGGCAACGTCCCTCAGGGCATCTTCGGCGCCCTTTCGGTCAAACTTGTTGATGATCACCATGTCTGCAAAATCCAGCATGTCGATCTTTTCGAGCTGACTCTGGGCACCGAACTCCGGCGTCATGACGTACAGGGCCGCATCCACGTACGGTACGATCCCGGCATCGCCCTGGCCAATGCCAGGGGTTTCGACGATGATCAGATCGAAGTCATGTTGCCGCACGGCTCCAATGATGTCCGGCAGATAGTCCGGCACCTCACCGACACTGCCGCGGGTCGCGATAGATCGCATGAAGATGTTGCTGGCATAGATCGCGTTCATCCGGATACGGTCACCGAGCAGCGCGCCGCCAGTCCGCCGCCGGGTTGGATCGATTGCCAGCACCGCGATCCGGATGTCATCGTGAGTGTCCTGACGAAAGCGCCGAATGATCTCGTCCGTCAGAGAGGACTTGCCCGCACCACCGGTACCCGTGATCCCCAGTACCGGGGGCCCATCAGATGACGCTCCGGGTCGATCACCCATCTCAATGGCCGTAATCTGACGCGCGAGCAGGCTGTCCCGTTCACCGGTGGTTCCAGACATCAGCGGCGGGATGTCGCATCGACGAACCATATCTTCGATCATGCCGACGAGGCCCAGCGCCATGCCGTCCTGGGGCGAGTAGATTCGGGTCACGCCATATTCATGCAGCGCCTCCATCTCACTGGGGATGATCACGCCGCCGCCACCACCAAACACCTTGATGTGGCCGGCCCCCCGCTGCCTCAGCATGTCGATCACATATTGGAAGTATTCAAGATGTCCGCCCTGGTAGGAACTGATTGCGATACCCTGAACATCCTCCTGTACCGCCGCCTGCACCACTTCTGCCACTGACCGGTTGTGGGCAAGATGAATGACCTCTACCCCGAGAGACTGCAGGATTCGGCGCATGATATTAATGGCGGCATCATGACCGTCGAACAGACTGGCCGCCGTGACGAAGCGTAGCGGAGGTCGATCCGGGACCGACTCGGGCGTCAATTGGGTACTCATGATGGTTCCTCCGCTTGGGTCACGAGCCTTTCATGGAAGTTCTGGCCGCACGCTGTGCCGTCCGGAAACTTCCCGGCACGACAACGGCGTGCCCGACCCGGGCACGCTGAGGGCTCATTGTAATCATTGTAGTCGCTCGCACATGAACCGCTTCAGGCTTTCATGCCGGGCGCGAGTCCCCGACAGGTCCTCGGGGTTGGCCAGCCAGTAGTACACGATTCCGATGACCGTGGAACAGAACTGGGCAGCGATGGCATCCGCATCCGCCTTCACCTCATCACGGATGCACGGATCTTTACATATCCATGTCAGCACATCCCTGTGACGGCGGCGATGGATGCTGCGAATGTGGTCTGCCAGTTCCGAACCCGCACTGACCGACTCGAACCAGAGCGTGTAGAACGTTTGCACGTGGTGCGGGGCATCCACACAGAACCGGTAGTGTTCATCAAGTGCCCGGCTGACCGCCTCGGTCCCGGTCTGATCACGGGTTGCCTGCATCAGATGGTCGAGCCACTCATCTCCGACCCGCCGCAGCACGAACGCAAACAGATTCTCGATGGAGCCAAACCGCTGGCCAGCCAGCCCCCGGCTGTAACCTGCCCTGATGCCGACGTCTTTGAGTCGGGTACCCCTGGTGCCCCGCTCGTTGATCAGTTCCACCGCCGCTTCGAGCATCAGCTGATCGGAGCGTTCGGTCCGCTCTGCCTGGGTCAGGCCGGTCGCAAGACTCAACCGAAGCTCTCGACATCAAGCCGGGCGCCGACGTCCTCACCTGACCTGATCGCAGTCTCGTAGCCCTGATATCGGGGCAGCACCTGGGTCATGTAGAAGCGGGCGGCCGTAAGCTTACGCTGATAGAAACCGACATCACCCTTGCCGGCACCAAGCTGGCCGATCGCCGCCTGGGCGCTGCGAGCCATATACCATGCTCCACAGATGTAGCCCATCATCATCAGAAAGTTGAACGCCACACGCCCTACAAAGTGAGGATCCTCGTCGGCGCGGTCGAGAATCAGGCTGGTGATCGATTTCAGGGCCTGGGCCGCCGGGGCCAGGGCCGAACCGAATCCTGATAGCGCCTTGTCTTCGGCCATCTCGTCAATCGTTGTAGCGATATCCTCCAGCAGGGAGTTGATCCCGGCGCCCTGATCCCGGATGAGCTTGCGGGACACCAGGTCATTTGCCTGGATTCCGTTGGTGCCCTCATAGATGGCCGTGATTCGGGCATCACGATAGTGCTGGGCGACACCCGTTTCCTCGATAAAGCCCATACCCCCATGGACCTGAATGGCGAGCGAAGTGATCTCGTTCACGAGTTCAGTACTCCATGCCTTGACGATGGGCGTCAACAGGCCAAATCGCTGCTCGTGAAGCTCCCGCTGCTCGCTCGTGTCGGCCCGATGACGAGCGTCATAGCTGACCGCGCCCTCATAGGCCATGGCCCGCATTGCCTGGGTCAGGGACATCATCAACATGAGCATTCGCTGGACATCCGCATGGGCAATGATCTTTGCGGGCGCACCGGTGGCGGCATCGACACCCTGAACCCGTTCCCGGGCGTAGGCAAGTGCATCCTGGAAGGCCCGCTCCGACAACGCGACGGCCTGTAATCCGACTTCCAGGCGCGCATGATTCATGAGGGTGAACATGCAGGCGAGGCCCTGCCCCGGTTCACCGATGAGATAGCCGATGGCTCCATCGGCCTCACCAAAACTCATGGCGCAGGTCGGCGAGCCGTGGATGCCCAGTTTTTTCTCGACCCCTATTGCCTTCAAGTCATTGCGTACGCCAATCTCGCCGTCGGCATTCACCAGATACTTGGGAACCAGAAACAGTGACAGACCCTTGACTCCGGGCGGGGCATCCACCATTGGCGCCAGCACGATATGCACGATGTTCTCCGCCATGGGATGTTCACCCCAGGTGATAAAGACCTTCTGGCCGCGGATTCGATAGTGATCTCCCTCTGGGTCGGCCCTGGTCCTGAGGCTGGATAAATCCGAGCCGGCATGAGGCTCGGTCAGGTTCATGGTGGCGCTCCATTGTCCGGTCACCAGTTTCGGCAGGTAGCGGTCCTTGAGTTCATCACTGGCATGGCTGGTCAGTGCCTCAATGGCCCCGGATGTCAGCAACGGGCAGAGGGCCAGGGACGTACACGCGCTGTTCCACATCTCGCTGACCGCCATATGCAACACGAACGGCAGGCCCTGGCCCCCGTATTCGACCGGTTGTGCCAGCCCCTGCCAGCCATTGTCCACGAAACGGGAATAGGCCTCGGCAAATCCGCTGGGCAGTACGACCTCATCATCCTGCAGGCGCACGCCCTCGGCGTCACCCACGCGGTTCAGGGGGCCAAAGATGTCTGTCGCGAACTTTCCCGCCTCGCCCAGAATGGCTTCCACAAATTCCTCTGTCAGTTCCGGGTGCCGCTTTTGCACCCCCGGAAAGTCCAGCACCTCGCGCAACACAAACGCCATATCGGAAACCGGGGCAACGTAATCGACCATGGTCAGTTCATCCCTTTACCAGGCTCGAGAACTTATTTGTTTCGAGCAAGTAAGTCAATCCTGCTGAACGGCAAGCGGCTTGAGTGCCGCAGCGGATGGACCGCATCTTCCTCCGAATCTTGCATAAAGCCTTGAGCGTGCCGGTTTCAGGCACGCTCAAGCTGTTCTGATGATGGCAGTCCGGTATACTTCCCGCCGACGGCGTGCCTGGGTACACGCATGGCTTTTGACACACAGAGCGCCCGATGACTCGGGCTATGAGAGGACGTTTTACATGGACATCAACGACAAGATTGCGATCATCACCGGCGGCGCGTCGGGGCTTGGGGAAGCGACTGCCAGAAGAATCACCGGCATGGGTGCCAAAGTCGCCATCTTCGATCTCAACGAAGACAAGGGCCGGGCGCTCGCCACCGAGTTGGGCGAAAACGCCATGTTTCAAAAGGTCAATGTCACCAGCGAAGAAGAGGTCGCCAGCGCCATCGCCGCCACTGTTGCCCAGTTTGGTGGCATCCACATCTGCTGCAACTTCGCGGGTATCGGGAGCGCGATCCGTACCGTTGGCCGCAATGGACCGCATCCGCTGGATCGGTTCAGATTCGTGATCGAGATCAACCTGATCGGGACTTTCAACGTGCTGCGCCTCGCGGCCGCAGAAATGGTCAAGAATGAACCCTATAACCAATACGGCGGACGGGGCTGCATCATCAACACCGCATCGGTCGCAGCATTTGAAGGGCAGATCGGTCAGGCTGCATACAGCGCGTCAAAGGGAGGCGTGGTCGGTATGACCCTGCCGATCGCCCGGGACCTCGCCAGCATGGGCATTCGGGTCAATACCATTGTGCCAGGCCTGATCAATACGCCGTTGCTTCAAGGCGCGGGCCAGCAGGTCATTGACTCACTGGCTGCTCAGGTGCTGAATCCAAAACGCCTCGGCGAGGCAGATGAAATCGCTCATGTGGCGGTGATGCTGATGGAAAACGAATACATGAATGGTGAAAGTGTGCGGATGGACGGCGGCATCAGGATGCAGCCCAAGTAACGCCTCATTGGTTTGTGGTAAGTGGTGAGTCATCAGCCGAGCAGCTTCGCGACCACCTGTTCTGCCGCCCTGAGTGGGGTCATGTTGCCCGACCTGACCTCATCCTCAAGGTGACGATAGTGATCGGCGAGTTCATTGCCTTGCAACCTGCGCTCGATCTCGAGGTTCACCAGGCGCTTCATCCAGGCGAGGCTCTGTTGGCGCCGCATGTCGATCAGTCTGTTGTCCTCATGCATCCAGCCAAAGTACTCGCTGATCATGGCCCAGATGTCTTCAAGGCGAGTCTTCTCAAGGGCTGAGCAGGTCAGCACCCGGGGCTTCCATTCATCTGCACCTCGCAACATGTCGAACGCGCTCTGGTAGTAGGACCTTGCCTGATTCGCAAGTGAAATGCTGTCACCATCGGCCTTGTTGATCACGATGGCATCCACCAGTTCCGTGATGCCACGTTTGATGCCCTGGAGTTCATCGCCGGCATTAGGAACCATCAGCAGCAGAAAGAAATCCACCATGCCGTGGACCTCGACCTCGGATTGCCCAACCCCTACTGTCTCCACCAGCACCACGTCATAGCCCGCGGCCTCGCACAGCAGAATGGTTTCACGGGTTCGTTGTGCGATACCCCCCATGATCCCTGATGATGGTGACGGTCGAATGAACGCCTGCGGCACTCTGGATAGCTCGGGCATTCGCGTCTTGTCACCGAGGATACTGCCACCGCCAACGGGTGAACTGGGGTCGACTGCCAACACCGCCACCCGCCGGCCAAGGCCAATCAGATAGAGCCCGAATGCTTCAATGAAGGTGGATTTTCCAACCCCCGGGACACCGGAGATCCCGATCCGACAACTCGCCCCGGTAACGGGGAGAATCTGTTCGATCAGGTCATTGGCCCTGTTCCGGTCATCCGGGCGTTTGCTCTCGACCAGGGTAATGGCTTTTGCCAGCGCCCTGCGATCTCCAGCCATCAGCGCGTCAACTGAAGGGCCTTCAGCCATCGAGCGCGGCTTCTATTGTGTCGAGCACCGCCTGGGCTGCCTCGGGAATCGGCGTTCCAGGTCCGAAAATACCGCTCACACCCGCGTTACGCAGGAAATCATAGTCCTGCTTTGGAATGACACCCCCAACGATCACGATGATGTCGTCGGCCCCTGCCGCCTTCAGCGCGTCGATCAGCTGGGGCACCATGGTCTTGTGCCCGGCAGTCTGTGATGACACGCCTACCACATGCACGTCATTCTCGATCGCCTGCTGCGCCACCTCCGAGGGGATGGAGAACATGGGAGACAGGTCGATATCGAAACCGGCGTCAGCGAACGCCGTGGCAATCACTTTCGCGCCGCGATCATGCCCATCCTGGCCCATCTTGCAGACCAGCATCCTGGGGCGCCTGCCATGGCGCTGGTCGAATGCCCTGACACGTTCGGAGATCGCCTGCCAGCCTTCATCATCCTCATACATGCCGCCATAGACTCCTGAAATGGTCTTTGCCTGGGCCTCATAGCGGCCCCAGACTTTCTCCATGGCAAAGGATACTTCACCCACAGTGGCGCGCGCCCGCATCGCATCGATCGCCAGGGAAAGCAAGTTGCCCTCGCCGGTCTCTGCACTCCTGGTGATCCCGGCCAGCAACTGCTCTACCTTCTCCTGGTCACGCTGGCCCTTGATCTCCTGCAGCCTGGACAGCTGTTTGGCCATGACCGCGGAATTATCGATTTCAAGCACATCCACAGATTCCTCTTCACTACTGCGGTACTTGTTGACACCGACAATCACGTTCTCGCCCCGGTCTATCATCGCCTGCTTGCGTGCGGCCGCCTCCTCAATGCGGAGCTTGGGCAACCCGGATTCAATGGCACGTGCCATTCCTCCATGGGACTCGACCTCTTCGATCAGCTGCCAGGCCTTGTCCGCTACCGCCTGGGTCAGGGATTCCATCATGTATGATCCACCCCATGGATCAATCACGTCGGTGATCCCGGTTTCCTCCTGCAGGATCAGCTGGGTGTTGCGTGCGATCCGTGACGCGGACCGGGACGGCAGCGCGATGGCCTCATCCAGCGCATTGGTATGCAGCGACTGGGTGCCACCGAACACCGCCGCCATCGCCTCTATGGTCGTCCGGACCACGTTGTTGTAGGGGTCCTGCTCGGTCAGTGACCAGCCTGACGTCTGACTATGGGTGCGCAGCATCTTGGACCTGGGGTTTGCCGGTTCAAACTCATCAACAATTCTGGACCACAGCAACCGCGCGGCGCGCAGCTTTGCGATCTCGATGTAGAAGTTCATGCCAATGCCCCAGAAGAAGGACAGTCGCGGCGCAAAGTCATCGATGGCGAGGCCTGCCGCCAGTGCGGTACGGATATATTCCTTGCCATCCGCCAATGTATAGGCGAGTTCCAGCGCCGCATCGGCTCCCGCTTCCTGAATGTGATATCCAGAGATGGAGATGGTATTGAACCTCGGCATGTTGGCGGTGCAGTGGGAGATGATGTCACCAATGATCCGCATGGAAGGGACCGGCGGGTAAATGTAGGTATTGCGAACCAGGAATTCCTTCAGGATATCGTTCTGAATGGTGCCCGCCAGAGCGGCCTGGTCCACGCCCTGTTCTTCGGCGGCAACCACATAGCCGGCCAGAATAGGCAGCACTGCCCCATTCATGGTCATCGACACAGACACCTCGCCCAGTGGTATGCCGTCAAACAGGATCTTCATGTCTTCCACGGAATCCACCGCGACGCCAGCCTTGCCGACATCGTGAGAGACTCGTTCATGATCCGAGTCGTAACCCCGATGGGTGGGCAGGTCAAAGGCGACGGAAATGCCCTGGCCGCCGTCAGCCAGCGCCTGGCGATAGAACTCATTGGACTCTTCTGCGGTCGAGAATCCCGCGTACTGACGGATGGTCCAGGGCCGGCCCGCATACATCGTCGCCTGCGGTCCGCGAATATAGGGTTCAAGTCCCGGCATGGTATCGGTGTATTGCAGCCGCTCCAGGTCGGCGGCGGTATAGAGCGGCTTTTGTTCAATCCCCTCGGGCGTGGCCCGGCTTAAGGAGTCGAGTGGCTTGCCCCGGAGTTGCTCGCTCGCTGCTGCCTGCCAGTCGGAAATACCGGCTGTCGGTGCCTTATAGGTCTTCTTGTCACTCATGTCGTATCACCCTGTCTCATGTCGTTTCACCCGTCATGGGGCGCCTGTTCGTTCAATTCGATCAACACCCCGTCGCAGGATCGGGGATGAATAAAGATCACCCGGGTATTGTGGGCACCAAGGGAGGGCTCGTCCGAGAGAAACTGGTAGCCCTTTTCCTTCAGCCGCTCGATATCAGCGTCAAGGTCATCGCTGGCAAAGCAGATGTGATGGATCCCCGGACCACGCTTCTCCAGATACTTGACCAGCGGACCGCCACCGGCGAGGGGGTGGACCAGTTCGATGCTGGTACCGTCCACCGGGAAAAATGCTGTCGTGGTCTGGGCAGCCACAACATCCTCTTTACCGTCGAAAGACAGCCCGAAGTCGTTCATGAAACGCTCGATGGCCTTCGACAAATCGGGCACCGCGATGGCAATGTGGTCCAGGGAGACGATCATCAGTCCTTTTCCTCTTTGGTTAGATTTACCGCTTCATGCATCGTGATATACGCGTATCGTGGATGACCATGTACCTCGTTACGTACATGGCACATACATAGCCTATACATGGCGCTATGGCTGCTCATTGGTCCCTTCATCTGAATCGCCGTTTGTCCGGTGGGTGGTTTGCTGTTGGTCCGGCTCTATTTGTCGGGCATACCTACGAAGCGGAGAAATTGCTCTGTGCCCTGGCGGATTCGCGCGGCCGCATCGGCACCGGACTCGGGCGCCGCATCGTCGTCCGGCGTGACGCCCAGCACCACATCACCTCGCTTGATGATGGTGGCGTCAGTATCAACCATAACGGCATCTACGGTGCCGGAAAACGGTGCGTAGACCTTGTTGAACATTTTCATCACCTCAATGATAAACAGAGGATCACCCTTCTCGAAGTGGTCACCCACATTCACAAAGGTATCGCGGTCGGGCGCTTCCCTTGAATAATACATGCCTCCTGAGGGGGCCAGGATCTCATTACCCGATGCCGGCGGTGGCGGCGATAGTGCCTTCATGCTTGCCTGCCTGGTTTCGCTGTCACGTAATCGCTCGGGCACTGCGACGGACAAATCCGGGTTGACCACCAGATCAAGAAAACCCGATTTTTTACCCACATAGGGCAGCACAGCCAGGATTTCCATGCCGAGTTGATAGCCTTGATGGGCCGCCTGCACCGCCTCCGCATCAGCACCAAAGGCCTGCCCGCCATCAGCCAGCGCTGCCGTCACCTCGGACCAGTCATCGGTATCAAGACGTTCGCAAACGGTCTCATAGAAGGCCAGTGCATCTGCGAGCAGTTCCTGATCATGATCCCATATCACGTACAGCGCGGGCTGCCCTCCGGAATCGTCCATGTTGAGATAGTGATACAGGTCCCGAAGTACCACAACGGGATTGGTTTGCCAGCAGATGCCCGCGCCCGATGCGTCGTCGCCTCCGGCGTCTGTAAAGTCAAAGTGTCGCCGATTCACCGATAGCCAGCCCGCAAGAAAGTGCGGCTCAGCAAACAGCGCATTAATGGCGCGCGCCATCAGGCTCGCCTTGCGATCCATGATGGCTGTGACCGCCGGGGCAGCGCCCTGCCCCAGGGTGGTTCGATAATGGCGGCTGATGCGATCCCATGCCGCGACGATGTCCAGGTTTCCGGCCTCCTGGCACAGTTGACCGACGGCAGTCAGATAATGACCAACCAGGCTGGTGGCCGGCCGTGCCTGAATATCCTGACCCATGATCCAGCACAGCAGCCCGTACTGAAACTGCAGGTTGGTTTCCAGATTCACGCCGCCGAGCCTGGTCCGCCGCAATATTTCAGCCATGCGGGCAAAGCACTCACGGCGGTCATCACCGGTAGTCAGCAGCAGCGCAATGTTGGAATCGTAGGCGCCCGCCAGGTGGTACTTCATGAACACATCGGTATCGGGATTGTGCAGGCAGATACCCTGATCATCACGAATCTCATGGTCTATGGCCGGTGACCAGTCCGTGACCATGCCGCCGGCATGAGGCTTCAATGCGCCGTCGGTCGCATTTAATCGCACTTCTACCGCCACGCCCTGCCGTGGCACGCGCTCCGGTTTGGGCAGGCGCTCGCCGTGAACGGCCAGCAGCACCATCAATTCGACAATGGAGTGCACCGTAAACGACTCTGATACATTCTCTGGATTGACAAACTTCAGCCCATAACAAAGTTCCGTGACCCGGTGCTCCACCTGGACCCGGGTGTTCATCTCCATGAAAAAATGTCGATCCCGATCGACGATGCATTCAAAGGTGGACACAGAATCGAGCCCGACCGCGGCGCCGAACCGGGCGGCCTCAGATTCCATTCTGCGCAGGATCTCAAGGTCGGTCCGGAGTGCGGCCACTCTCTGCTGACTGCCAGCCCCTTGCTGCTCGGCAACCTCGATCGCCTGGGTGAGTTCTTCCTCGGTGACCGAGATTTCAAGCAGCTTCTGCTCGTTATTCTGCAGGCTGCAGTCCCGGCCACCCATCGTTATGCACCATTGACCGTTGCCCACCACCTGAATCTCCTGGTGACGCACGGTTTCAATATTCAGTTCGGCCAGCACGTTCTTGTTGTCGCCGACACCGCCTGCCTTGACCTCGGCCAATACCTCACGATACAGCGGCGCCACCTGAGCGGCCGCTGCCTCGATTCTCTGCTCCAGACTACCTTCAAACTGGTCTGGACAGTTCAGGATGCGCTGCCCCTTGCCGCCACCCCCACCGATCGCCTTCAGTCGTATGCGATCCCCGGGACTGTCACTGAACATCCTGTGGATCTGACGGGTCAGCGTTGCGGCGACCTCGTCTGCGGTGATCAGGTCAATACCCTTGTCGTAAGAGGCATTCAACACGGCCTCGGCCGCGTCAGCCAGATCAACATGTTGGCCGAGATTCACATCAAGATCATGGGCCTCCACCAGCGCCGACAGGGCCGCAGCATCACCCTGTTTCGACAGCAACGTCAGCACCGTGGCATTGTCCACACCTGGAGTGACAGACACACCTACTTCCAACGCGGTGCGCTTGGCCAGATCCTTGCGACCGGCCTGGCGAATGGTGCTGGAACATGGGCCGATGAAGTTGAGTCCCGCGGCCTCCAGACCAAGCACCAGTTCTTCATCTTCGGCCATGAATCCATAGCCGGCAAAGACGGCGTTGTAGCCATTGCGCCGGGCAATGCCGACGATCTGACGGATGCGGGCCTTTCGTTCCTCCCGGGTCGCCCCCGAATAATCGGTGACCCGGTGCACCCGGTCCGGATGGATCTGCTTGCGCAGCTCCGGCGACAGGGCGTTCGGATAGGTGATCGAGTCCCGCTCGGACAGCAGCATGCCATAGCCGGTGATATCCATTTCCTCGAACACATTCATCGCTTCGATACGGATCGGACCACGACAGATGATCAGCGGGCGCAGGCCCGGGCATGCAAAGGATCGCTCCCACGGGGTCCCCGCCGCACCACGGCGCCGGTTCTCGTGAGTTAGCGGATTACGAAGATACCAGTCCTGCACTAGTGAAATTCCCGTTGAATGCCGGTAAATGGGGCCGGCTGGTAGTGTTTGAGATGGAACAGCATGTGCTCGGCCAGCACCTGCCGGAGCCTCGATGGCATCACGATCTGGGAGACAGAACCCAGCGACAGTGCTTCGCGGGCATTCATGAGTTCATCCTCGTACCGTTTGACCAGAGCGGCTTCCTCGCCCGCCAGCCACTTCGCCGCCCGGGTCGAGGCCTCGGCATCAGCGCCGTCTACGTCACCGAGCGCCATGCGCTCCTCGGCAACCCTGTCTGCCAGGCCACCTCGCAACGCCCTCAGTTCATCCTTGTAAACGAATTCAACGCCGGGCGGGCCCATCACCGCTACCCTCGTGGTCGGCAGCGCGACGACCAGATCTGCCCCCGTGGGATAGTTGTTGTAGGACGCATAGGCCCCACCGATGGCGTTTCGAATGAGCACCAGGAAACGGGGCGTGCGCAGATCAATGATGGCATCGAGCATGGCGCGGCCGGCCTGTACAATGCCGCGACTTTCCTGTTCTCTCCCTGGCAGAAAGCCGGTGGTGTCTTCCATGAAGATCACCGGAATGTTGTACAGATTGCAAAAGCGGATGAATCGCGCGTTCTTGTAGGCAGCGTCAATGTCGATCTGCCCCGACCCCACCGCTGAGTTGTTGGCCACGAATCCGACCACATGCCCGGACAGGCGACCGAAACAGGTGATGGTGTTGCGCGCCCGGTCCGGCTGAATCTCAAAGTAGTCACCGTGATCGCAGATCTGCTGAATGATGATGGAGACATCAAATGGCGTGTTGAATCCCGTTGGTGAATTGAACGCCTTCTTGAACAGCAGATCGATGTCCCAGGTGCGACGGTCGATGGGGTCCGAGGTGGTCTGATAGGGTGCAAACTCCGCATTGTTGCTGGGCAGATAGCGAAGCAGCTCACGAACCGTCCTGAGGGCTGCGACCTCATCTTCTACCGTGATGTCCGTCACGCCGCTGGCGCTGTGTACCCTGGGGCCGCCCAGGTCATCCGCTTCAATGTCCTCGCCCAGGACTGACTTGACCACGCCAGGCCCGGTCAGCCCGAAGAACGTCTCATTGGGTTGAATCAGGAAGCTGCCCTGGCGTGGCAGATAGGAACCACCGCCTGCATTGAAACCAAACATGCACATGATCGACGGCACCACGCCAGAGATCTTGCGCAGCGCGGTGAAGGCTTCGGCATAGCCATCCAGGCCACCAACCCCGGCCGGGACAAAGGCGCCGGACGAATCGTTCATGCCGACCAGCGGGATCTTTCGCTTCCCGGCAAGTTCGTACAGGCGCGCCAGCTTCTTGCCGTTGGTCGCATCCATCGAGCCGGCTCGAACCGTGAAGTCGTGGCCGTACAGTGCCACATCGCGACCGTCCACTTTGATGATGGCCGTGACCAGGGATGCGCCATCGAGGTCCGGGCCCCAGTTCTGAAACAGGATTTTCGGCTCTTCACTGGTCAGCACCCTGATGCGCTCCCAGATGGTCATGCGGTTCTTCAGATGCTGCCGCTGGATGTTGCGCAACCCGGCGGAGACGTAGGGCTTGCGCATGATCTCGGCCGCATCGGCGAGGGTCTTCTCATAGACGCCCGGCTCGCTCTCGATCTGATCCGGAACGGCAAAATCTGTCAGTTCGCTGGTCGCGAACGGATTGCTGATCGACGGGATGATGTTGGACACGATAGTATTTGCCATGAGCCAGCGATGTCTGCCAGAGAACGAGCGATTATAACGGCATGCCGCGTCGATTGCAGTCGTTCACAATGCCAGATAAATCATAGGGTTAACCCCCGACCCCGGGCTTGTGGCGACGCAACAGCCACCCATGGCCGCCACCGGGTCAGTCGTTTCAGGCCAGCAGGCTCTGTTGACGCAGCCCCGACTTCACCACCTTGTCATGCACCGTCAATGCGGTCATGTTGAAGATACCCCTTGCCGACACCGACGGGATCAGGATGTGGGCAGCCTTGTCCAGACCGTTCAGGTAAGGCCCTACGAGCCCCGCATTGGCAATGGACCGGGACATACCCAGGGCGATGCTGGCGGCATCCATGTTTGGCATGATCATCAGATTCGCTCTGCTGGTGAGCCTGCTGTTCTGATAGATGGATGTGCGCAGTTGCTCGTTGAAAGCCGATATGGCGTGCATTTCACCATCGATCTCGATTCCCGGATGACGCTCACGGAGACGGGCCGCCGCATGTTTCATCTTGTGTGCACCAGGATCATCATAGGTGCCGAAATTGGAGTGAGACAACAATGCCACCTTTGGCTCGATGCCGAAAGTGCGCACGAACTCCATGGCATCTTCGGTCATCGCCACCAGCATGTCCTCATCAGGGTCGACGTTGACAAATGGATCCGTGATAAAGAGCGGCCCATCCTGTAGCAGCACTGCGCAGACTGAGGAAGTCGTCCGACCGGGCTCACCCCCCAGCACGGCGATCATGTCCCGCAGATGATGATCATAGCGGCCGACCTTGCCGCAGATCACGCCGTCCACCTCGCCGAGGGCCGTCATCACCGCCGCCAGTACAGTGTTCTCGCTCCGTACGGCAATCTGGGAAGCCTCTACCGAGACCCCGTTTCGGCCCACCTGATTGTGATAATAGCGCCAGTATTCCTCGTGATTGTCCGCCTCAAGGGGATCCACCACTTCGATATCCTTGCCAATCGTGATTCTCAGAGACAGTTCTTCGATTTTCCGTTCGATCACCTCCGGGCGCCCCAGCACCACGGGGCGTGCGATTCCAACATCAACAACGGACTGCAGCGCCAGCAGCACGTCCTGATTCTCGCCCTCGGCATAGACGATCCTGGCATCGGCATCTGCCACCTTCTCTATGATTGGCTGCATGAAGATCCGGCTGTTGCTGACGTAGGAATGCAGTTTGCGACGATAGGCTTCAAGGTCATCGATGGGCCGGGTCGCTACGCCGCTGTCCATGGCAGCCTTGACCACTGCCACCGGCAACTCCTCGATCAGACGGGGGTCGAACGGCTTTGGAATCAGGTATTCCCGGCCGAACTTCAAGCTCTGGCCAGCGTAGGCCTTGGCCACCTCTTCGGTCGGTTCCTTCATGGCGAGGTCCGCGATGGCCTTGACGCAGGCCTGTTTCATGGCGTCATTGATCACCGTTGCGCCGCAGTCCAGGGCGCCCCGAAATATGAACGGAAAGCACAGGACATTGTTCACCTGGTTCGGATAATCCGACCGGCCTGTCGCCATGATCGCGTCTGCCCGCACTTCATCGACTTCCTCCGGCATGATCTCCGGGACCGGATTGGACATGGCGAGAATCATGGGATTCTTCGCCATGGTCTTGACCGCTGCCTTGGAGAGCACACCGGGGCCGGACAGCCCCATAAAGATGTCGGAGTCGACCATGGCGTCGTCCAGCGTACGCGCATTGGTGTCTACGGCATACTGCTCCTTCCATTGATTCATGCCCTCCGCTCTACCCTTGTAGATAACGCCCTTGCTGTCACAGAGGATCACGTTGTCCTTGCTGAGTCCCATTGAGACCAGCAGATCAACGCAGGCAATACTCGCGGCACCGGCACCGGAGACCACCAGCTTCACGTCCTCAAGGTTCTTCTCGACGATCCGAAGGCCGTTGTAGACCGCGGCCGCCGAAACGATGGCGGTCCCGTGCTGGTCATCATGAAACACCGGGATCTTCATCCGTTCCCGCAGGCGCTGCTCCACCACAAAACACTCGGGTGCCTTGATGTCCTCAAGATTGATGCCGCCAAAAGTGGGCTCCAGCGAGGCAATGATGTCTACCAGTTTGTCGACATCCGTCTCGTCCACTTCGATATCAAAGACATCAATGTTAGCGAATTTCTTGAACAGAACCGCCTTGCCTTCCATCACTGGTTTGCCAGCAAGGGGCCCGATGTTGCCGAGGCCAAGTACGGCTGTCCCGTTGGATACCACACCGACCAGATTACCGCGGGCCGTATAGTCAGCCGCCGTGCTGGGGTCAGCCTCGATGGCCTTACAGGCGTATGCAACGCCCGGAGAATACGCCAGCGCCAGGTCCTTCTGGTTGGACAGCGGCTTGGTAGGAATGATGGCAAGTTTTCCCGGCACGGGATGGATGTGATAGCGGAGCGCTTCGGCTTCCATCGAGTCATCGGCCATGGTTCATCCTCGGGTGTTCAAAACGGAGATGGACCTTATTGGTGCTGGCCTGAAAAGTAAAGCCCCGGCTTTCATGGAAGTTCTGGCCGCACGCTGTGCCGTCAGGAAAACTTCCCGGCACGACAACGGCGTGCCCAACCCGGGCACGCTGAGGGCTCATGACCTGACCCGAAAAAAGAAAGG
>JAQBUI010000158.1 GCA_027624035.1 Pseudomonadota bacterium
GTTGAATGCCTCGACATGAGACAACACGTGGTAATATAAGTTCCTATAAATGTGGCGCACTACACTAGACTTGGGAAGCCCGGTTAGTGCTCTATGAGAAGCCGCCGGGGACACAGACCCATTGGCTGCCCTGGGCAGATGGTGGGTCTTGGTATTTTTGTGTATAGAGCTTTTCGGGCGAAGTTCAACCGGGACTTTGAAACAACACCGAATTGGAAGGCTATGCATTTCAAAGGGGGAAGTATGAAACACCTTGTCAGAACTGGCGCGGGCATTGCTGCCTGTGCTCTGCTCATCGGTAGCCCTGTCGCCTTCACGGCACAGAGCAACGATGATGAAGAACGATCAAGCAAAATCGAGGAAATCGTCGTCACCGCAACGCACCGTGCGACCAATCTGATGGACACCCCAATGGGGATTGGTGCGGTGACCGGGAGCATGATCGAAGAACTCGGCGCCCAGGAAATGGGCGAAATCTTCCGGATGGTATCCGGTTTGAATATGGGAGGTGAGGGGGCCGCACAGACCCGGTATACCGTTCGCGGTGTGACCTCCCAGCAGACCAACAGCGTACGAGACACCGCAGGCGCTATGGTCGCGGTCTATCTGGATGGCGCATCACTGACTTCAGCACTGGGGCCCGCCCGTCAGATCACCGGGAATCTGTTTGATATCGAACGGGTGGAAGTACTCAAGGGTCCCCAGGGAACGCTGTTTGGCGAAGGGGCCCAGGGTGGTGCCATTCGTTACATCTACAAGACGCCGAATCCGTCTGAATGGCAGGCATCGGTGAAGTTTGGCGCCTATGATCAGGAGTTCGCCGCAGACAACTCCCATGACATCAATGCGGTGATAAACGTGCCGATCATCGATAGCAAGCTGGGTGCCCGCCTGTCGATGTTTGATAGCCAGAAGGCGGGGTACATAGACCAACTGGCTGATTGTGTTCCGCAGGTGGGCGACAATGGCTATCCGACAGCCCGGCCTATCTGTACCGGGCTGAACAAGGACGTCAACCGGACGTCGGCTGAGGGCGGTCGGTTTGCCATCAAGTACTTCGCGGATAACTGGGGCCTGGAACTGGCTCACTACTGGGTCTCACAGAAGGGCAGAGGTACGGCCTACGTCATGGCAGGTAACCGGGGTGATGCAAACTTCATCGAGCGGGACCCCTATGTGACCAACGCCAGGGAGTTCAACGGGCTCAGTGGCGATGGCTGGGACGACTATGGGGTCACCCGGGTCACCTTTGATATGACGCTCGGGTTCGGGGATCTCAAGCTGATTGCGACCGATACCGCTCGCGATAGTCTGACATTCCGAGAGCTTTCGGACCCATTGGTCCGGGGCATTGACTGGAATTCTGCCAATAGCGCGAACAACAATGGCCGCTGTCTGCTGGAAGTACCCAATCCGGAAGTGAACTGTCCGGTTCCGCTGGATGCCATGAACATGGACAGCTACGGCTGGGACGGCTGGACGGACATCAGCCGGGAAACCTATGAAGCACAACTCGTGTCCAACAAGGACAGCAAGCTGCGCTGGACGGTAGGGGCCTACCGCAAGGAGTCCAGTGACTGGTCCTGGAGTGGTGTGCTGTACTCGATGAATCCGGGCAGAGAGATCTACGACGACCTGTATTTCTTCAACTCCACCGAGACGTCCCACGAAACCATTTTCAAGGAAACTTCTGTTTTTGGTGAGCTGAGCTACGACGTCACCGATGAGATTGAACTGACTGTGGGTGTTCGTCGCGCCGATCTTACCCAGGACTTCTGGATCGGGGTGAAGGGAAACCAGATTGCAGACGACAGCATCAGTCTGGGTAACTGGAAGACGCCGGAAACGTTCGATCGTTACCGCAGCTATGTGCCGGAACAACTTGGCGGAACAGACAATAGCGTCACCAGCCCCCGGTTTGTAGCCACCTGGCGGCCCCAGGGCCGCGATTTGATGGCCTACTTCAGCTATGCGGAAGGTTATCGTCCCGGTGGTCAGAATCGTGGTGTGCTGCTCGATGCCCAGCGTCTTGAAGAGGCTGCCAATGCCGGTGAAACGACGGGAGCACTGACGCCCGCGGAAATCGCCGAGAATCGGGCCCAGGCGGTGGCACTGCGGACGGTGGTCTTCTTTGATGGCGATACCGTGAACAACTATGAGATCGGCACCAAGTTCGGCATGATGGATGGCAGGACCCAGGTCCAGGCTTCAATCTACTATGTCGACTGGCAGGATGTGATCCAGCGTTCAGAGCGGCCGTTGCCGAATGGCAACATCGTTGGCTTCAATGCCAATGAGGGTGCCGCGGAGATCAAAGGGTTCGATTTCGATGTGTCCATGGCCGTTACGGATCAACTGAACACCTCGCTTGTGTTCGCGTATGTCGATACCGAACTGACTGAGGCACTGCAGAACCAGGGTAAGGAATTGATCTTCTCATCGCCCTGGTCGACAACGCTCAATCTTGACTATGACTGGCCGCTGTCGAATGACCTGACCGCAACATTCCATCTGGATTTCTCGGCCTTCGACGAGAGGTGGTTCAATACCAACAATACCATCGCGTTGCCGTCTTACGAGATTGTCAATGCCCGGGTGACGCTGCGGGGAACCGACCAGAAATGGTCGGCCGTTCTGTGGGGCAAGAACCTGACCAGTGAGCGGATCGTTCGTGATCGTTACAGTGATCTCACCACCGGTGCTGCCAATCCCTGGCTCGGTGACCTTCGTGGCAGCTATCAGTATCTGGACCCACCCCGCTCGATCGGTGTGGACTTCCGCTGGAACCTGTAGGTTTCCCGAAAGTTTTGATCTGAGGCTTTGCAAGGGCCGGCTCTGAAAGGAGCCGGCCTTTGTCGTCATACCACCAAAGAATCAATGAAGACTGTCAATGAAGCCTTTCATCGAGTTCCGGTCCTGCACTGTGCGAGTCTGGCCTACTTCCCAGCACGACGACGGCGTGCCGGCACGGGCAGGCTCAGGGCTTTTCATGAAAATTCACTGACACGAGGTGCCAGCGTGAGCACTTTCTTGCAGAACGACGGCGTGCCTGACACGGGCACGCTAAGGGCTTTCATGGACGTTCCGTCCTGCGCCGTGCGAGTCCGGGATGCTTCCGGGCTCGCTCATGGCTGCTAATTGAAGATGCCTGCCATGCCGTCACGTATCTTCCTGATCCTGATCATTCTCTCGCTGATCGCCTGCGGCGGTGGTGGGGGTAGCAGTTCACCGACTTCGCCGCCTGTATTGAACCCGCCCGATCCCCCCACCAGTTCGTCCATTGAATTCACGGAAGATACCGGCGCGGCAGGGTTTTCTCGTCTGTGGGGATACGCAGACCCAGTGGGTAGTGATCCTGAGTTCATGGCAAGTGGCCTCGCTGCAGCCGACTATGATGGTGATGGAGATGTGGATGTCTTTGTCGTCGGAGGAGACCTGGCACCAGACGGACTGTTCGAGAATCAGGGTGACGGTACTTTTGTTGACGTCGCGGTGGAGGCAGGGCTTGATCTCGTTCACAAGGGCAGTGGCCCCGCGTTTGCCGATATCGACAACGATGGCGATCTGGACCTCTTTATCGGTGGCATTGACGGCAGCCCCGTGCGAGTCATGGAGAATCGTGATGGCCTCTACGTCGATGTGACAGCGGACACCGGCATCTCGATCAATGCAGCGAATACGTTCTCTGCCAGCTTTGGTGACTATGATCGCGATGGTGATCTGGATCTGGTGCTGGGCCACTGGGGAAATCCGGAGCTTCCGGACACAGAGACGCTATGGAGTAACAATGGCGATGGAACATTCGTGAATCGCAGCGTCTCGTCGCGGATTGCCGAGACCCTGATTGACTCATCGGACCCGGAAGAACTGCAGCTCCGTGCGCCTTCGGTCCGCAAGGATAATTCCTTCACGCCAACCTTCACTGACATTGATAATGATGGCGATCAGGACCTGCTGATGGCATCGGACTTCCAGACCAGCCAGGTGTTTCGCAATAACGGCAATGCCACCTATACCCTGACCACCAACCGTTCGGTGATCAGAGATCAGGCCGGGATGGGGTCGTCAGTAGGAGACTACGACAATGACGGCGATATGGACTGGTTTGTGACGTCCATCTATCGCCTGGAAGAGGATTCCGACGACGAGATCGGGTTTGGAAACAGGCTATACAGGAATGATGGAGCCGGCTCGTT
>JAQBUI010000066.1 GCA_027624035.1 Pseudomonadota bacterium
CTTGCACTGTCCATTGGCGGGGCTGGTCTTTCGATCGGGATGCTGTGGATCGGCCTGCAGGGCAACGTCGCCGCGGTACGCCGCGTGCTGTACTTTATTGACCTTGAATCCGAGGATGACCTGAAGACACTGCCTGATCTGCCGCCCATCAACCGCAACGTCAGGTTCGAGCACCTCAACTTCAAATACCCCAACGGGCATCCGGCGCTCACCGACGTCAACCTGGAACTGAAAGTCGGTGAACTGGTGGCGATCGTTGGCCCGACCGGTGCCGGCAAGACCACCCTTGCCTATATGATCCCGGGGTTTTATCGGCCGGACCAGGGCCGGGTGCTGATCGACGGGCAGGACATCAGCGGCGTGAACGTCAATTCGATTCGCTCACAGGTGAGTTATGTCTTCCAGGAGCACCTGCTGATGAGCGAGTCCATTCGCGCCAATCTGCTTCTGGTTAACCCACTCGCCACCGAAGATGAGATGCGACGGGCCCTGCGTATGGCCGAGGCGCTCGACTTTGTTGAACAGATGCCCGATGGCATTGACACGGTCCTCGGTCGCTCCGGCGACACGCTTTCTGTCGGCCAGAAGCAAAGGCTCTGCATTGCCCGTGGGCTGGTTCGCGATACCCGCGTGCTGATTCTGGACGAGCCCACCGCCGCGCTCGACCCCACCACCGAGAACGCGCTGGTGCGGACCCTGCAGAATGCTGCAGAGGGCCGTCTGGTGGTGGTGATCGCCCACCGCCTGTCCACCATCCGCCAGGCCGACAAGATCATCTTTCTGGAAGACGGTCGTGTCAGGGATGTGGGCAGCCATCAGGACCTGATGGCGAAGCCTGAGGGGCGCTATCGTCAGTTTGTGGCACTGCAGACGGGTTAGTCTGCGAGCCGTGACACCATTACCCTGCCTCTACAGGGAATCGAGTGCTGCCTGTGATCATTTACTGATGCGATTGATGATGACGATATGGTCGGACATGCATCAGCCGCCGTCGAGATTGCACGCTCTCAGCGTTTCGCGACCTCCGGAAGGCTTTGCTCATTTGAAAGTCCACCTGATCAAGCTCCCTTAGTTAGGTACACTGTCCCGGTGTAACTGACCGAACAATCCAGGAGGCGTGGATGGCCCTGACCAGGACACTGGCCCGACGGGAAGTCGTGACACTGGCATTTGGTGCCATGATCGGCTGGAGCTGGGTGCTGCTGACGGGCGACTTCCTGACCCGGGCAGGATCACTGGGTTCGGCACTGGCATTTGTCGTTGGCGGGCTGGCGGTGCTGCTCATCTCCCTGACCTATGCAGAACTCGCCGCGGCCATGCCCCGGGCGGGGGGCGAGCATGTCTATACCCATCGGGCGCTTGGCTATACGCCCTCGTTCATCTGTAGCTGGGCCATCGTGATGGCCTACGTCACGGTCTGTGTGTTTGAGTCTGCGGCCCTGCCTACCGCGCTGGAATACCTCTTTCCCAACTTGCGTTCCGGATACCTCTGGTCCATCCAGGGTTCCGATGTCTATGCCAGCATGGTGGCCATTGGCATCGGCGGGGCCATCGTGATGACGGCGATCAACTATATCGGCATCCGCTTCGCGGCCTTTGTTCAGACCGTCGTCACCGCACTGTTTTTTCTGGTCGGGCTAAGCCTCTTTACCGGAAGCATCACCTTCGAGATGACCGGCAGTGCCAGCCCGCTGTTTGCAAACGGAATGGTCGGGGTGCTTGGTGTGCTGGTGATGGTGCCGGCACTGATGGTGGGGTTCGACGTCATCCCACAGTCCGCCGAGGAGATCAATCTTGAGCCCGCGATGATCGGCAAGCTGCTGGTGTTTTCCGTGGGCCTCGCGGTGCTCTGGTACGTGCTGATCACGCTTTGCGTGTCCTTTGCGCTGAATGTCGATGAACTCGGTGCGTCGTCCATGGCCACGGCAGATGCCAACCGTGCCGTATGGCAGAGCCCGCTCGCCGGCCATCTGATGATCCTCGCCGGCGTCGGCGGCATCCTGACCAGTTGGAACGCGTTTATTATCGGTGGCAGCCGGGTTCTGTATGCGCTGGCGGAAACCGGCATGATCCCGGCGGTCTTTGCCCGGCTACATCCCCGCTTCAATACTCCCTACGTCAGCATCCTGGCGATTGGCATGTTGAGCTGCATCTCGCCATTTTTTGGCAGGACCATACTGGTGTGGCTGGTAGACGCGGGCAGTTTCGCGGTGGTCATCGCCTACGGTATGGTGGCACTCGCTTTTCTGCGGTTACGCGCCAACGAACCGGATATGCCGCGGCCATTTCGGGTGCGCCATGGCGTGCTGGTTGGCTGGGGCGCGCTCGTGATGTCGGGCTGCCTCGCCCTTTTGTATCTGCCCTGGAGCCCCGCCGGGCTGATCTGGCCCTATGAATGGGCCATGGTGCTGGCCGGCGCGCTGGTGGGGCTGGCGTTCTATCTGAATTCGCTGCGCGGACGGGCAAGGTGATCCAGTCACCTGCTCACAAGCGATGCCTGTAAGTACTGTTCTATGGCGTGCCGCCCCGGAGTCTTGTCAGCGCGACGACGGCCTACCTGATACGGCTCGCTCAAGGCTGTCATATGAGTACTGTTCTACGGCGTTCGGCCCGGGAGTCTTAGCTGCGCGACGACGGCGTACCTGATACGGGCTCGCGCAAGGCTGTCATAAAAGTACTGTTCTACGGCGTGCGGCCCGCGAGTCTTAGCTGCGCGACGACGGCGTGCCTGATACGGGCTCGCGCAAGGCTGTCATAAAAGTACTGTTCTACGGCGTGCGGCCCGGGAGTCTTAGCAGCCTGACTACAGCACACCTGATACCGGCACGCTCAAGGCTGCCATATAAGCACCGTTCTATGGCGTCCGGCCCGGGAGTCCTGCCAGCCTGACTACAGCATCCTGATTCGGGCACGCTCAAGGCTGCGTCACAAGTGATGAACCTTTGTGCGCTACTTACAGGTACCCACGTAGGTCGGGTAGCGATACTGTACATCTGCCATCGTGGACATCTGTCGTGACCGGCCAGCTGCCACGTCGTGCTCCATGATCTTGCCGTCCTCGGCATACAGGATGTGGCTGTTGTCCGGCGAGATGCTCACGTACCAGCTGAAGTGGGTCGGGTCCCTCGGCACGAACGCCACCTCATCACGAATGGCAGGCGCACTGGCATCGAACTTCGCATACACCAGCTCGGCATCCAGATAGTCGTTGCCCGCGGGGTCCAGCTTTTTCATGTAGGCAATCATGGTCTCATCGTTGGAGATGGAGCCTTTGTGCAGGTAGTGAAAGCTGTCGGGGTAAGCGATCTCCTCATAGACGGGCTCGCCCCCGGGGTTGGGTGTCAGCAGGAAATAGGCGTTCTGCTTTTTCACGAAGATGCGGCCATCTTTAAGGCTGCTGTTGGTCCACTCCCGGTTGGTCGCGGAGATCTGCTGTTCATCGCCCGGGCTCGCATCTGCCCTGGTCCAGTACACATAGGTGCCCTGCTGCTGTTCATTGCCGGCGCCCACCATGCGGGACCAGATGATGCGATTGGAGCCATCCCGCATCCAGTAAGGCTCGGTGTTCATATAATCGTGGCCCGTGAGTTCCCGGAAATCGCTTCCATCGATGTTCATCACGCAGATGCTGCTGCGCCATTCAAAGAAACTGGGGTCTTCCTGATAGGTCCGGAAAAAGGCGATCCTGGACCCGTCGGGGCTGATCACCGGCTTGTAGTCGTTGTTGCTGGCCGTCTCGGTGAGATAACTGATTTCCGAGTATTCGCCATCGCTCGCTGTTCGCGCGATTCTGAGGGTCCCACCGGTCGGCATGGCCGAAGATACCCACGTGATCGCTCGTTGACTCTTCATATGCACCTCAATCTCTTTGACCAGGTTCTGATCCCGCACTGCGTAAACCTTCCAGCACGACAACGTCGTGCCAACACGCTAGTGGCTTTCAAGGACAGTGTACTCAATTCAGATGACATCTGAACAGCGCAGGGCCGGCTCTGCGCGCGACCACGGCTTTCGGAGACGAGTACCTCAGGGCTTTCATGGAAGTACTGTTCTAGCGCGCGAGACTGGCGTGCACAACTACGGCCTGTCAACGCGGGCACGCTCGAGGCTTTCATCCAGGTATTGTTTGTGGTGTACGGCCGGGAAGACTTACCAGCACGACTGCGGCGTGCCTGATACGGTCACCCTCAGGGCTTTGATGGGAAGTTCACTGATACGAGGCGCCAGCGTGAATACTTTCTTGCACGACTACACCGTGGCTGCGACCTGCACGCTCAGGGCTGCTACCTATAGAGGACTGCAACTCCGATGACGACAAGGTAACCGGAGAAGGCTGCGGACACCAATTGCCCCGGGATATGGGGGAATTCCCCTGACCAGCCCGGCTCGATTTGTGCCGCTGCCACCACCATCCGCTATCATTCGAGCCCGCCCCATGCCGGCCCTGATACATGAATACTGTCGCCCTGAATACCACCGAAAATGACCTCGAAACCGTTGGCGGCAAAGGCCGGTCCCTGTCCCGCCTCGTCAATGCCGGGTTCAAGGTGCCCGATGGATTTCAGATACCCACCTCCGTATATCGACAATTCATCGCCGATCACAGACTGCAGAACGAGATTCTCAAGCTTGCAAAACCCGTCATCGAAGCGGGCATCATCTCGTTCGAACGGCCCTCCGAGGACATCAAAGCCCTGTTCGACGGTAAGCCGCTTGGCGATCCATTGCTGGACGATATCCGCGCCGCGTACGAGGCACTTCCCGGCCACCCGGCAGTCGCCGTTCGCTCGTCCGCCAATGCAGAGGACCTGCCCGGCCTGTCATTCGCCGGCCAGCAGGAGACCTACCTCAATGTCACCGGGGGTGATGAGGTCGCTGCCGCCATCAAGCAATGCTGGGCATCTCTCTGGACTGCCCAGGCCATGAACTATCGACACGAGATGGGGATTGCGCCCGACAGCGTTGCCATGGCGGTGGTGGTCCAGGTCATGGTCCCGTCAGACGTTTCCGGCATCCTGTTCACCGCCAACCCGGCAACCGGTGAACGTTCAGAGATCATTGTGAATTGCAGTTTTGGCCTGGGTGAAGCCGTGGTCAGCGGACAGGTCACCCCGGATACCTACGTCATTGACCGCAATGACCTGACCGTAAAGGAGACGGTACTGGGCGCCAAGGCAAGTATGATCGTGGCCGATGGCGACCAGGGGACCCGGCTCGAAGAGGTCAGCGAGGTTCGCAGATCAGAGTCTTCACTGACGCCGGACGCCATACGGGAACTGGCTGAACTTGCCATCAGAGTCGAGATCGAATTCGACGGTGACCCCCAGGACATCGAGTGGGCCATGGCCGGTGACACCCTGTGGCTACTCCAGGCGCGGCCCATCACCAACCTGCCAGCAGCGCCGCCCAGGGACGTCACCTGGCCGGAAATCCCGGATGCGATCTTGCTGAAACGTCAGGTCGCGGAGAATATGCCGGACCCCCTGTCACCGCTATTTGAGGACCTGTACCTGCACGCCATTTTTGATACCCAGAAGTGGCCGGAAGGCTGGAAGTGGGAGGGCTCCAGGACCCGCAACTACATGAAGAACTTCGTCGTCGCGACCGTGAACGGGTATGCCTATCAGGCGATCTACAACATGAACGGCGCCGACTGGGAAGACTACATGCGCCAGCACAAGCAGGCGCAGGCGAAGCTGCCGTGGTATGTCAATCTGAAACGCTCGATCACTCAGGGCCAGTACATGATCGAGTCCATGAAGGACGGGCCGTTTCATGTGGTCTTCCTGATCATGCGAGCGTTCCGCACTTTCAAGCGCTATCCGTCCCTGGTCCAGTGGGAGCGGCAATGGCTACCCGAGTATCAGGCCGCCATCGACCGCTGGGAGCAGTTGGACCCTGGCCTTGCAACAACTCAGGAACTGATGATCGGGATCAAGGCGCTGACCCTTGCAGAAGCAAAATACTGGCATGCCCTGCGCGCCGTGATCGGTACGGCCAAGGGAACCGATGGCGCCTTCCAGACATTTCTCGAAAAAAACGCACCCGATGAGGGCCTGATCAGCGGTACCTTCCTGTCGGGCTTCCCCTCCAGGACGCTGGATGCAGAGGTCGCCATGCGCGCCATCGCAGAGCGCATCCGCGCCAACCAGGCGCTCTATGAACTCATCATCGTGACCCCGGCGCAGCGTTTCCTTGCTGCGCTGGACCTGCACCCGGACGGTGCCCCCATCCGCAGGGCCATCGACCAGTACCTGCACGACTTCGGCCGCCAGGTGTTCAATCTCGATTTTGTCGAACCCTCCCTTGAAGAGAAACCACTGCCATTTGTCATGAGCCTCAAGTCACTCGTTCGCAATCCCGGGCGCCAGCTGGAACAACGGCAACGGGAAGTCACTCAAAAACGACGTGCCAAATGGAAGCAGGCACTCCGGTTCTTCAAGGGCAGCATGCGTTTTGAGTTCCTGAGGCTGTACTGGACGGCGCGGGTGAACTATCCCACCCGGGAGGAAGCACTGTTCTATATGGGCCTTGCCTGGGCAACCCTTCGGCCCTGGGCAGCAGAACTCGGGCGCAGGCTGGTGGCCATCGGCACGCTTGACTCACCGGATGATGTCTACTACCTGACCGAAGCAGAACTGACTGCTGCCATCGCCGCGCGGGCAGACGACCGCGCCGTGCCGGAACTCGCCACCCGGGCGAGCGAGCAGAGAATCCTGCGCGCGCAGCGATTCCGGATGAACCAGCCCTCAACCATACCGGTCACCAAAGAAAAGGAAGAGGCAACCTTTAAGGCGAAGGAGACTGAGCAAACCAATCTGCTAAGGGGCTTTGCTGTAAGTCCCGGCACCGTGACGGGTGTGGCAAGCGTCATCATGTCACCCAATGACTTCGACAAGATGACGCCCGATTCCATCCTCGTGTGCCCACTGACCACCCCTGCATGGACTCAGCTGTTTCCCCATGCCACCGGCCTCGTCACTGACATTGGCAGCATCCTGGCCCACGGCTCTATCGTCGCGCGTGAATACGGCATCCCGGCGGTGCTGGGGATTGGTGATGCGACCCAGCGCATCAAGAGCGGCCAGACGATTACCGTGGACGGCGACCGGGGGACGGTCACCATTGGGGGGTCGGAGTAAAGTGCCGGAGTAAATCGCCCTAGATTTACTCCGGCACTTTACTCCGACCCCACCATCTGCGACCCCACCATCTGTGCTCAACATACCGCGCCAACCCGTTGGCCAACTTCATTTGCGTTGGCTTGCGACACTCCGGCCTTAACAGCGCAGGGCTCGCCAGCACAAACGTCGCACATCGAGCACGACTAACAGCCACGTTGAGCCGGTTCAGGCTATAGAGGAAGTCCATACCGCGGGGCGCGTCTTCCGGCGTGGACGTGGCGTAGCTGACGATCACAACAGGAGCCTCCTGGCCCTGAAACTTGTCCACGGTGCCGACGTTGATGGACGGGTTCTGTTTCTTGATTTCGCCGAGTTGAGCGTTGTAGGGGGTGACCACCAGGATGTCATTGGGCGTCAGGAACTGCTCGCCTCCCTCGCTATCGCGCCATTTACCACCGTTCAATAGCTTTGCGTACAACCCGGCCACAGCCGCCGCTTCTTCAGTAGAGGCGTTTTGATTGCCGGCGTGTTCGATCGGTATGAACCAGAGTCCTGTCCGCTCTGGGAAATCCGAATGTAGAAGTGCCTGTTCGGCCGCTTGTTCGACTGAAGTCAGGCGGTCTTCGTAGAACATCTCCGATATATAGCTGCAAATGTTGGGGTGCATACGCCAGGTCTCGGGAAGAAACAGGCCGCGCTCGGAAGGCATGGTCGCGTGATCGTCCAGTACGTGCTGCAAGCCTGAGGCGGCCGCACCGTCTGGATGGATTCCCTGCAACGGCTGGTCCAGTTGCTGTGGGTCTCCCAGCATGACCAGAGAGTCTGCTGCCTGGGCGACAGCACAGGTGTTAGCGAGAGAGAACTGGCCGGCCTCGTCAATGAAGAGAACATCTACAGTATCGGCCATGCCCTGTCTCGCCCAGAGCCACGCGGTGCCTGCGGCGATGTGCGCGTCATCCCGAATCGCGGCTTCGACCGCATCGTTATCCATACTTTCTATAAGCGGGTGCTGCTCGTCCCCGGATTCATCGCCACGGCTGGAAGGCTTTCGTACGATGCGCAGATCAATGTTGTCCTGCTGTGCAAGATCGAGGACTTTGTGCAGCAGGTTCAGTATGACCTTGTGGCTCTGGGCGGTGACGCCTACCTTCTTGCCAGCTGCAATCGCGGCCAGAATCATCCGCGCACCAGTATGGGTTTTACCGGTGCCTGGCGGTCCCTGAATAGGCAGGACGGTGCGGTCCAGCCGCTTGACGATGTTCTCGGCGAGGACGCATTCGTTGTCATGTTGCTGGCGTGCCTGCGCCAGAGTCTCGCCGCCTTGCAACCGGGGCAGGTGTCTCTGCAGAAGCGCCAGGGCGACTTCGTTGGTGTTCCCGGCAAGTACGCGCTCCGCCAGACGCTTGATGGCATCTTCGAGCACACCAGCACCAATGTGCTGCCAGGTAAAGATTGATGTGGGCACCAGTTCTTTAGTCCTGCCCATCTTCTTGATGTCTACCGTCCGGCGCTCGTGATCAATGGCAACGACCGAGCCCAGCTGCGTGTCCTTGTCCGTGTAGACCGCGGCGCTGGGCTTGATCGTAATCTCCTGCAGCGGGAACGTGTAGCGTTCGATCGGTATCCCTGTTTTGGTCCGCTCCAGCGTTTCCTGATAGGTAAGCCCGGAAATGGCAGCACGCTCTGACATGCGGTCCAGGTCATCCAGATCATCAAGGCGAAACTTCTCCCAGTAGACGGACTTGTCCTCCCGGCGGTAGAACTCCAGCAGGTGGGACAGTAACCAACGCGCTCTGTCCTCGGGAGTGAAGTCTTCCGGTCGTTCCGGCAAGCCTTCCCGCAGGCTCTCGCCCAGATCGCGCAGTTCCTGCAGGTTCAGTTTCAGGTCTTCTGAGATCTCAGGTGTTGCCACATATCGCGGGATTTCCTGGCCCTCTTCGATCAGACTCCCGCGAATGTCCTCCATCCATTGATGCAGGCCATGGGTGGCAAGGCAGTCGTCCCGGTTGTACTCGATGACGATCTGCACCTGCTCCTCGGGTGCCTCGTGCATCGGGTGATTGAACTCCAGCCAGGATTCCAGTTCGTGGCGCGCATCGCCCGCCGTATGCAGGTCCATCTCCCGTTCGTAGCCAAAAAATGGCTCCAGATCCTTGATGGAGTACCGCTCGACGCTTGCGCGGACGGTATGTCGGGCAATGCTATGTAAGTCAACAAAGCGTTCGTGGCGAAGCATGTCGTCCAGCAGGTCCTCGTGTCGGGCGTAGCGACAGGCGAGGCGCTTCAGCGCACTGGGTTCGTAGCTGTGGAAATGGTAGATGTGCATGTTCGGATGCGTCTTCTGGATCTGGTCCATCCGTTCCATGAAGGCGCCGAAGATGCGTGCCTCTTCCGCTGGTGAGTCGGCCAGTTCCTTCTCGTAGACGAGTTCGCTGTTAGGACCAAAGGCAGCAAAACCGAACAGATACTCAAAACCGTGTTCGCCGACGAAGCGTGCACCTTCGATATCGAAGTACACATCCCCTGGCGATGGGGCTGGCAGTTTATGTAAGCCCTGGTCTGCCTCCAGCGGCAACACCTCGTGTTGGCGTTCTTTGGTTTCCCGTGCCTCGTATTGCAGTCGTGCCTGCTCGCGCATCTTCTCCAACGATGCTTTCGAGCCTCGTTCTGGTCGAAATGGGAGCGGTAGTGGTAACTCTGCCAGAGCCTGCAGCGTCGTGATGCCCTGGCGAGCCAGTTCCTGTCGCTGGGATGCCTGGATGCCTGCCACAAAGCTCAGGTGATCGTCCCCCCGGCGCTGAACGTTGCAGCGAGAAAACCAGCGGCAGCGGTCGCATTTGTCCACCGGCTCCGGGTAGGTGACCTCCGAATCCCGCTCTATGAATTTCAGGAAATCGCGCTTCACGAGGCGGTAGTACGCCATGTAGTCCGCCAGCCGATATCGCTCTGGTTCGAACTCCCCCGGCGTCAGGACGTAGGCATTTTCCGGTGCGCAGCCCTGGAGGGCGGTGATCAGTTCGGAATAGACGCAGAGCTGTAAGATGGTCTCGCCCCGGGTCTCCCGTGCGAGCTTGGCGTCCAGCACTTCGTAGCGCCAGTTGCCCAGTGCGGAAGGCGAGGCCACTTTGCACAGGAAGTCTGCATAGCCAATCCAGGTGTCCTGTTGCAGTCTGGCCTGGTAGATATAATCTGGGCCGTCCCCCATGGCCGCCCACACGTCATCGGGGCTCGCATCCTTGTCGAATTCAACGACGCTCGCGCCCTGATTCTTCAGATGTTGGAGGTATGCCTGCTCGTGGAGTTCTCCGCGTTCGGAAAGCGCATCGAGCACAGGGTTGTGCCAGTAGGGCTTTTCGAGTTTTCCAGCAGCCACCTGCCGATCGAGTTGCGTCGCGTGGCGGCACCCCATGAAGTTCGCCAGGTCCGTAGCAGACGCGACCAGCTGCTGTCCTTGTACTTTCACAATCCAGTGTCCCTTGTCTGGTCTGTGTACAGAGCGAGAACCCTATAGTAGTCCCGCCTTCTCACCAAAACCAAGCATTGGTTGCGATGCTGACGGGACGCTGACACGAGGCTTATGGTGGTCGGAGTAAAGTGCCGGAGTAAATCGCCGTAGATTTACTCCGGCACTTTACTCCGACCCCCACCATCCACTCACTCCACCGTAACGCTCTTGGCCAGATTGCGGGGCTTGTCCACGTCACAACCCCGGGCGATGGCGGCGTGATAGGCAATAAATTGTAGTGGAATCAGCAGCAGGATCGGGTCCAGCAGCGGATGGCTGCGTGGCACCTGAACATAGGTATCCACTTCAGTCCCCAGAGTCGCCGCCTGACCGATGGCAATCACCGGCCCTTTTCGGGCCCTGATCTCCGAGATCGTTGAAAGGTTTTTGCTCTGCAGATCATCGTCCGGGATGATGACAAAGGTCGGGGTGCGGGCGTCAATCAGCGCCAGCGGCCCGTGTTTGAGTTCCGAGGCGGGATAGGCGTCCGCATGAATGTAGGATATTTCCTTCAGTTTCAGCGCGCCTTCCTGTGCCAGACCATAGCCCTCACAGCGGCCCACAAAATAGGCCCGGTCGTATTCCGCATACTGCCTGCCGACGACCTCGAACTCATCTGCCCGGTCGATCAGCTGCTGCACCTGGGCTGGCAGCGCCTGCAATGCCTCGATGATTCGCCCGCCCTCAGCGGGCGCAACATCCCGCATGCGACCGATGTAGAGCGCAAACAGCGCCAGGGCAGCCAGCGTGTTGGTGAAGGTCTTGGTCGAGACGACCGCTATTTCGGGCCCCGCATGAAGATAGATGCCCGCCCCACACTGGCGCGCAATGGAACTGCCTACCACGTTGACCACGCCCAGCACATGGCCACCCTTGCGCTGGATCTCCTGCACCGCGGCCAGGGTGTCGTGGGTTTCGCCGGACTGGCTGACCGCGATGTAAAGCGTTGTCTGGTCGATGATCGGGTTGCGGTAGCGGAATTCGGCCGCAGACTCGGCATCTGCCGGTAACCGCGCCAGCCGCTCGATCATCGAAGCCCCGATCGTGGCGGAAATGAGCGCGCTGCCACAGCCGAGCAGTTTGATCCGATGGAAGCCCATCATCTGCCTCGCGTCCAGATTCAGCCCACCAAAGTGTGCGGTGTTAAAGCGCTGGTCAACTCGCCCGCGTAACACCCGCAACAGGGCTTCGGGCTGCTCGAAGATCTCCTTGCGCGTAAAGTGCTCATGGCCACCCAGGTCAACCAGCATGTCTTCAATATCAATGGTTGAAGCTGGCTTGTCTGCCACCACGGCCTGCAGGTCCTGCACCTCATGGGTGCTCGGGGTCAGCCGGGCTACCTCGCCGTCCTCAAGATAGATGACCTGCCGGGTATACGGCACCAGCGCCGTGGCGTCAGAGGCCACAAAGGTTTCCCGGTCGCCAATACCAATGATCACCGGGCTGCCGTTACGCGCCACGACCATCTCGTCGGGAAAATCCTTTCCGAGCACGGCAATGCCGTAGGTACCAGCCACCCTCAGAAGCGATCTCCGGACGGCGCCCGTCAGGTCATGGTCACCCGCCTCACGCAGTTCATGGGCGATCAGGACCGTGAGCACCTCACTATCGGTTTCGGACTGGAAAACATGGCCCAGTTGTTCCAGAAACGTTTTGATCTCTGCCGCATTCTCGATGATGCCGTTGTGTACGAGGGCAATCTCGCCAGCATTGTCCAGATGGGGATGGGCGTTCTCATCACTCGGTTCACCGTGGGTCGCCCAGCGGGTATGCCCGATGCCGCAGACCGCCGCCGAGCGTTTCGGCAGTATCGTCTGTAATTGCGCGACCCTGCCACATCGCTTGAAGACATCCAGTTTCTTACCACGCAGCAGCGCGATGCCAGCGGAGTCGTAGCCGCGATACTCCAGCCGACTGAGCCCCTCCATCAGAACAGGCATCGCCGGTCGATGCCCTACATATCCCACAATTCCGCACATGATGTCACCCGTAGATCATTCGGCGTATCTGCCGTTCACTGGGGGTGTCTGCTGCAAACAGTCGTGCCCCCGCCTCAGCCTGGATCTGCAGGTAGATTTGCTCGTTCCGAAGCCCTTGCCGCACCTTCAACTCCTGATGCCGACGCTGCACAAAGGCTTCAAGCGTCTCGCTGTAGTGAGCGATCACTTCATCCATCAGGTGCTGACACTGGTCCTGGGTCAGCCCGGAGCTTCGCTGCAGGTAGGCGATGAAATCAATGTCTGCCAGATCACGCATGGGAGCATTCTCCGCCGTCTTAGAGTCATTAGGCGACTATTTTGCCCTATTTCGGGTAATAAATGGCTCATATGCAATAAATATGCCGTGATTTCAGGCCAGTTAACGCTCACTGCCCACAGCATGTTAGGCGTCATCCGGGGCCGGGCTCGAACCACGGCCAGACACAGTAGCCAAACCGGGTAGGAGTCGCTAATCTGCCGGCCTCACCATCCGGAGCGGACCCATGGCAGACACTCTCAACGAACAACTCAAAGGCAAAGTGGCCATTATTACCGGTGGCGCCGGCGGCATCGGCAGCAGGATCGCGCGCGCCTACGCTCGTGCCGGGGCCATGGTCGTGATCGCCGGTCGCAGACAGGACAAACTGGACGAAGTTGCGAACCCGATTCGTTCTGAAGGCCACGAGATCCTTGCCATCTCAACGGACGTGACCATACCGGAACAGGTCGACCGTCTGATCGAGCAGACCGTCGCCCAATTCGGCACCGTGGACATCATGGTCAACAACGCCGGCGGTGCCATGTTCATCAAGCCCCCCGAGGAACTGAGGCCCGAGGAGTGGAGTGCCGCCCTGGCCCTGAACCTGACCAGTGTGTTTCTGTGTAGCGCTGCGGCCGGCAAGGTGATGATGGCTGGCACAGGTGGCCGCATCATCAATATTTCATCGGTTGCCGGCATGCGTCTGTCACCTAACTTCGTGCACTACGGTGCGGCCAAGGCCGGCGTCATCAACCTGACCAAGTCGCTGGCAGTATGCTGGGGGCCCCACAACATCAACGTCAACTGCATCGCGCCAGGGCTCACCGCCACCGAGGGCGTCGCGAACTGGCTGCCACCGAGGACTGGCAAGGACGGCTCGCCAGTACCACCATTGCAGTTCCCGCCAGACCCGGAACACGTGGCAGACCTCGCTGTATTTCTGGCCTCGGACGGCTCTGCGCGCATCAGCGGCGAGCTGTTCCCGATCCGGGCGCTGGGAGAACTGGCCTGAGTCGACGGCCAGAGCTTCCCCGGGTCGACGCACCAGCGTTTTGCCATTTCGGCTAAACGTGTTCAGTATAGATGGTCCAGCACACTGAAACGACCACGCCATGTACCCGGGATTCTACGCCTCAAAAACACCCGACCGGCCCGCCTATATCATGGCGGGGTCCGGTCGGCAGATCAGCTATTCGGAGCTGGAAGCAGCTTCAAACCAGGCCGCACACCTGTTCAGGCAGCACGGGCTGCAGCGGGGCGATCACATTGCGATCTGCCTTGAGAACCACCCTGCATTTCTGCAGATCTGCTGGGGAGCCTACCGGTCCGGCATCTACTTCACAGCCATCAGCTATCGGCTCCAGCCTGACGAGGTCCAGTATATCGTCAACGACTGCGGCGCCAGACTGCTCATCACCTCTTCTCTGCTGACGGATACATTCAGGGGGTTTCGGGACAAATTGGTCAACCATCCTGCTTGCTATATGGTGGATGGCACCACCGAAGGTGCAGCGTCGTGGGAACAGGCCATTGCTGCCATGCCAACGACACCCATCTCAGATCAGAGCTACGGCCAGAGCCTGCTGTATTCCTCCGGCACCACAGGAAGACCCAAGGGTGTCAGCAAACCGCTGAGCGAGGCCCCGTTCGGAGAAATCACTCCACCGGCCCTCGCCGCCAGACAGCGATACGCCTATGACGAGCAGACCGTCTATTTGTCCCCGGCGCCGCTGTATCATGCCGCCCCGCTCAGCTTCAATATGACCGTGCTGACGAGCGGCGGAACCTGTGTGGTGATGGAACACTTCGACGCCGAACAGTCACTCCGGCTGATCGAGCAGTATCAGGTCACCCACAGTCAGTGGGTCCCAACCATGTTCGTGCGCATGCTCAAGCTACCTGAAGAGGTGCGCCATCAGTACGACCTGTCCTCACTGAAATTTGCAGTCCATGCGGCCGCGCCCTGCCCCGTGGCGATCAAGCAGCAAATGATTCACTGGTGGGGGCCGATCATCAATGAATACTACGCCGGCACCGAAGGCAATGGCTCCACCGTGATCTCATCCGAGGAATGGCTCAAGCACCCGGGCTCGGTGGGCAAAGCCGCCGGCAATTGCAGGGTTCATATCCTGGACGAGGCTGGCGAATCCCTGCCGACAGGAGAAATTGGTGCCGTCTTTTTTGAAGGTGGCGGTCAGTTTGAATATCTTCATGACAGGGATAAGACCGAAGCCAGCCGGTCACGGCAAGGCTGGTCCACGCTCGGCGACATCGGCTATCTGGGCGAAGAGGGCTATCTCTATCTGACTGACAGAAAGGCGTTCATGATCATTTCCGGCGGCGTCAATATCTACCCCCAGGAAGCTGAGGATGCGCTAATCACTCACCCAAAGGTGACCGATGTGGCGGTATTCGGTGTCCCTAACGAGGAATTCGGGGAGGAGGTCAAGGCTGTGGTTCAGCCTGTTTCCATGGAGGATGCCGGGCCGGAGCTCGAAGCCGAACTGATCGCCTGGGCACGTTCGAAGATCTCGCACATCAAGTGCCCAAGGTCCGTCGACTTCATCGCCGAGTTGCCACGGCATCCGACCGGCAAGCTGTACAAGCGGCTGCTGAAACAGGAGTACTGGCCAGACAGGAACTGACCACCTGGCAGGCACTTTTGTGACGGTGACCGTGACCGTGTCAGGGCGATCAATGGCCCCTTTCTACTTCCTCGGGGGCGTTCGGGAGATCATTCCGATCTACCCCCTTTACGCCATCATGTTCGGCGAACATGGCATCTCGCCACTTGAATTGTCGCTGCTGTTCATGATCTGGGCTGCGGTCGGAATCCTGTTTGAAATTCCGTCCGGCGCATTGGCCGACCGGTTCTCCAGAAAGTGGCTGATCGTCGCGAGCAGTGTACTCAAATCCTGTGCCTTTCTTTGCTGGTACTGCTGGCCGGAGTTTTTCGGATTCGCCCTTGGTTTCATTCTGTGGGGGCTCGGATCTACACTTCGCTCCGGCGCCATCGAAGCCCTGCTCCACGATCTGCTGGCCGCGCAACAACGGGCGGCAGAATTCAGCAGGCACTATGGCCGCATGACGGGCCTCGGCACCCTGGGTGTCGTGATCGGCGAACTGAGTGGTGGGCTGCTCATCGCATTCGGATACGACATGGTGCTGCTCGTGAGCGCAGTGATGCCGCTGATTGCCACCATCCCTTTTCTGCTGCTGGTCCATTCCCCAACCCGGGCCGATGTCCCGCCGGACTACCTGGCCAATCTTCGGGTCGGCGTCGCTGAGGCCATCCACAGTCGTCAGATCCTCTATATCTTGCTGGCTTATTCCCTGCTGATCGTAACCTTTGGCGTCTACGATGAGTACGTCCCGCCAACCCTGTTTGAAAAGGGATTCCCGCTGGAACTTGTCGCCTTTCTCTGTGTACCCATTCTGTTGGCCCAATCCATCGGCCAGGGGCTCGCCCATCACTTCGAGGGGCTCGGTCTGCAGCAACTGCTGACGATGATGGGGGTGTCTGCCGTTCCGCTGCTACTCATCCCCACACTCACCGGGGGGTGGATCGTGCTGCTGCTGATCGCGTTCTTCTTCATGTTCGGCCTGTCCACCACGCTGTTTCAGGCGAGCCTGCAGGCTGCGATCTCCGGCACCGCCCGGGCGACGGTCACTTCCGTTGTCAGCCTGGGTGACGGCATCGGTGGCATTTTCTGGTTCGCCGCCTTCGGCCTGATGGCAGAAATGGGCACCATGTCAGGCGCAGCCGCCGGGCTGGGTTTTTGTGTCCTGATACTGAGCCTGATGTTCAAGTGGCTCGCCAGGTACTGGCTCATCACGAGGGGTTAATGTCGCAACTTTCATGATGGTACCGACGAGGCTTTCGATCCGCGATACCACCGGCACGACAACGTGTCTGTCATAGCCGCTAACAGGTTTCTTCCATCAGCCCGCGCGTCCTATAACCGTGTTCCGCTCATGAGCGTTTGACGGGACGATAGCCGGGCTCACCACCGGTCGTCGCACGCCCGCTTTCAGAGGCTCTCTCCCCACGGTCCCCGCTTGCGGTCCTGTCGCGATCCGGCTTACCCCGCTTCTCCTTATTGACCTTGCCGGGCTTGCTCCTATTGGCTGCCTTGGCCCCCCTGACTGCTTTGTTGCCTGGCTTTCTGCCCTTGCCCTTTTTCGGCGGCCCGGCTGCCTTGCCTGATTTCTTGAGATTCTTTGGCCCGGTAAAGGCGGCCTCGAGCCCCGGGACTTTTCGAGTCTCAAAGCGAATCTTCAAATAGCGTTCAATGCTGGCGAGCAGGTTCCATTCGTTCGCCCCGACCAGCACAATCGCTTTGCCCTGACGGCCGGCGCGCCCCGTTCGACCCACACGGTGCACATGGTCGTCGCCACTCTGGGCCACGTTGAAGTTGATCACCAGGTCCACATCCGGGACGTCCAGGCCCCGGGCAGCCACGTCCGTCGCCACCAGAACGGTCAGCTTGCCGTCGCGGAACCGGCTCATCACCTGTTTGCGGTCACTCTGGCTGATTTCACCGTGGATATAGGCGGTACGAATGTTCTTCTGACGCAGGGCATTGCTGAGTGGCTCGCACTGTTCGCGAGTATTGCAAAACACAAACACACACTTCGCCTGCTCTGCCGTCACCAGTGCGGCCACCAGCCTGGTCTTGTGCGCAGCATCGTCGCAGAGCACCTTCTGCTGCAGGATCTGGCTGTGCGCCTGGCGATGGGTGTCGGTCACAATGGCGAGCGGGTCGTGCAGGATGCCTTTGATATGGTCAATCGCCCTGTGTTCGAGGGTGGCTGAAAAGAGCAGATTCTGACGTTCGGCCCTGCACGCGCTGGCGATGATGTTCATGTCTTCGGCAAACCCCATATCCAGCATACGGTCGGCCTCATCCAGCACCAGCATCTCCAGATCCTTGAAATCCGGTGTGCCCTTACCAATGTGATCCACCAGCCGGCCCGGCGTGGCGATCAGCACCTCCGGGTTGTTGCGAATCGTGACGATCTGATACTTGAAGGCCTCACCGCCAATGATCAGTCCGCACTTGATCCGGGTGAATGCAGCAAACTGCCTGAAGGCTTTGTCGATCTGCAGCGCCAGTTCCCGTGTGGGCGACAGGATCAGTGCACGGGTTCCGGAGGCGCGAGCCTCTGAAGCCAGCAAACGGTTGAGCATGGGCAGCACGAATGCGGCCGTTTTGCCGGTGCCCGTTTTCGCCGCGACCATCAGGTCCCGACCTGCCAGCGCCGGCGGAATAGCCTGCGCCTGCACCTCGGTGGCCTCGGTAAAGCCGAGCTTTTCCAGGCCTTTGAGCAGTTGCGGATGAAGTGATAGATCTGCCAGCAGGGTCAATGATGGATGCCTCAAGAGAACTCGCTACCATCATAGCCTCAAAGGGAGATGGTGACAGGCTTCGGGTGAACGTCAGGCGAACCTGATGGCGCTGGCGAGGCGTGACGGCCGAAAAATACGCAACAAACCCATGGAAACTCTGGTCAAGGTCTCAAGGTCTGATCAAGGGACTTAACGTCAGACCAACCCGATGGCGCTGCGACACGTGACGGCCTGAACATGCGCAAGACACCTATGAAACTCTGGTCAAGGTCTGATCAATATCTGTCAAGGGACTTGATTGATGCCTCCCTGACTCTGATCGGCCGGCATGTGGACTCTTTTTTTCTCTTTTATCCGGCGGCCCACCATGTAGCCGTAGATCGGCATGATCACAGGCAGGAGCACATAGGCCCACCCGGGCATGGTCAACGGATGGTGCGGCGCCAGAAACCCGAAGCCTGTAGCGAGCAGGCCAATCGTCAACAGCAGGGCCCAGCTGCCGAGTTCCGCCCGGGTGATCAGGGATTCCACGGGATTGAGGTGCAGCTTGTCCCGCAGGCGCCAGGCATGGATGTAGAGCATCAGCAGAATCAGACACATGGCGGAAAACCCGACGCTGTAGATGCCGAACAGCTGGTACAACTGATCCACGGTTTCGATCTTGCCACCTACAGACAGCCGGTCACCGGTGACCCACTGAACAAACACGGACGCAACATACTTCAACGGGTAGACGTAACACAGCACGGTAAACACCAGCGAGAAGCTCAGTGTGATGGAGAACAGATCCTCCAGACCATATCGGCGCGACCAGTTCCAGTGCCCGTACCAGAACATGAACAGGATCCCGAAGCTCATGGCGAAGGCGGGAATGCCCGAGATCGCAACCAGAAGTTCCTCGTGGGTCCCCGGTACCGCATCAATCGATACCACCAGCAGGGTGACCGCAAAGGCAAAGGCCGCGTCGGTGAACGTTTCGGTCCGGGTCATGACCACTCCCCGGTTTTGAAAGCCGTCCCGGTCGGGCAACTGGCTCACCGGTCGACGATTCGGTGCGTCAGGCTCATATAAGAGCGATTGATGAAGCCCGTGCTGTCACCGAATTTCTCGTCAAACTCGGCAGTGACCTTCGCCGCATACACTGCCTCAAGACTCGCACCCGATTCGATCAGGGTCATCATGCGCCCTCGAACTGTCGTCAGCATTTCGACGTAGGCCACGAGCGTCGCGTAGTCTGTAACCGGGCCATGGCCCGGGACCACCACCGTGTCCTCATTGATCTGCCGCAGCGTCTCGGAACAGAATCTGATCAGACCATCGATGGTGCCACCATTGCCCGCATCGATAAACGGGTAACCGGCATTGTTGAATACGTCACCGAGATGCACAGCATTGGTGCCGCGAAAGATAATGGCCGTATCACCGGTAGTGTGGGCAGGCCCGAAGTGCATCAGGTCGACCCGCTGTCCGTTGAAGTGAAAGTGCATGACGTCGTCATAGGTGATCACCGGCAACGCAGCGGGTGGATACGCCTTCTGCTCGTAGGCGATACCCACCAGATTGATGACGTGGTCGTCCTGCATCATCTGACGGGAATTGGCCTGGGATACGAGCCAGGTGCCCCCGGGGCCGAGGGCAAGATTCCCTTCGGCATGATCAAAGTGCCAGTGGGTGTTGATGGCAAAGTCCACGCCGCTGCCACCCAGCGACGCAATGGCTGATTCGAGTTTCGGCATCATCTGCGGAAACTGATCATCCACGATCAGCACGCCGTTTTCACCGAGACTGACCGCAACATTGCCGCCGACACCAAACAACACGTAAAAGTCGTCTGCAATCTTCTGGGACGTGACTTCTGCCGTTGCCATGTCCCAGCCAAACGCGTTGAGCAATGCATCGAGACTGACTGGCGTGGGGACCGCTGGCCCGTCATGTGCCTGCGCGGAAGCTGCAAGCATTGCAGCGGTCACGAACACCATCTTCCGAAACACCCGTTTGATCGACATTCCCCCCTCCTCTCGACTGAGATCAAATGAATTGGTTGAGCCCATTCTTACACACTGCCACCGCAGGATGCATCGGATGAATGACGGGCTCGCCCTACCCATATAGCGCTGGTTTCAATTGTTCCGATGAAGCAATGCCCGGGCCGTTCTCATTCATCCTCGACAATGGTCACGATACCATTGTCACCATCGACGGTAATGGTCTGACCGTGCTTGATCAGTCGCGTACCATTGCCGGTGCCCAGCACTGCAGGAATACCATACTCCCGGGCCACGATGGAGCCATGTGCCGTGATGCTGCCAATATCGGTAACGAGGCCAGTGGCGTATGGGAACAACTGGGTCCACGCGGGGGTCGTCAGCGGACAGACCAGGATGGTATCTGGCTGCATCCGGTCGAATTCTTCCGGCGACATGACCAGGCTCACCGTGCCAGTAACCGTGCCAGGGCTGACGGCAAACCCGCTGATGACCCCGGCGTTATCCTCGTTGACCTTGATGGTATCGAAAGACTTTCCGCCGCCCTTTAGCCATGCCAGCTTGTTCTCCCCCGGTATTGCAGCGGGCTGCTGCATCCGCTTGCGTTGCTGACGAAGCGCCCGTCGGGATTCCGCCAGCCTGATGAGTTCCGGCATGGGGCGGTCTTTTATGCCAGCAGAAACGACCTGCTCCAGCTCATCACCCGTCAGATAAAAGACATCGCCCGCAGTTGCCAGAGAGCCTGCATCAGCCATTCTCCGGCCGAGTTCCAGGGCAAAGGGGCGCAGCAGTGACCAGGCAGCTCCCATGTAAAAGATCGCCTCTTCGCGGGTCGGGTAGTTGATTTTCGCGGTTCGGTACAGCCGCAGGAATTCAAGCAAGGCCGAGCGTGATACCGTGGCCTCGTACGGGGAGGACGACGCTGTTTCGAGGCGTCTGGTGGCAAAGAACCTGAATGCCTGGAACCATTTGTCGCGACGTTTTCGGGCAACCTGTTTTTGCCGCGCTCCCAGATCAGACCCGGCATGACGCACCATCGCTCGAAGGTTAGTCAGAAACGGCAGCGGCTCCTCGATCAACGCGGGTTCCACAAAATCCAGATTGAACAGCTGCTTGCCGTACTCGTTGAGGTAGTCGTTGATCGCGCCGACGACCTCAGTTCCGTCAGGGTGCGCCCGCAACGCTTCGAGCAGTTTCTTTGCCGGGGTGGTGAGTGTCAATTCGTACAATGGCCGGCGGTTTCGGATGGTCGCAGCAATCGCGCACATTTCGGCCTCCGCCTCCAGCGTCCGGGAATGAAAGCCGGACAGAAAGATGCCGCTGCTCAGACCCAGCCCTGGTGCATTCTGCTTGAGGAAATTCTGCAACGCCTGATCGCTCGCCTTGGCTGCGCCAATGATGCCGCGGAGTACGTGCCAGTATCTGGCCTCAGCCAGGGTCAACGCCCTCACCCCTTCAAGCAGCGCCTCATCGCTCGCACCAGCAGGTTGCAGCCCGCGCCATCGATCCAGCTTCGCAAGATAGCTCGGCAAATCGACACGTTGCCACCGGGTGACCGCATCCGCCTTTGCGAAGGCCCGCCACCAGTGGTAGAGCACCCAGACCCAACGCATCGGGGAGTCTCTTATTTCCATCAGCAGCATCATTCGACCCGCCGCATTGGCGTTGTTGACGTCAACCTTTTCGGTAGCAGCCTTGCTGGCGCGGGGCGGAAAGAACACCGCCTTGATCGCCGCGTGCCAGGCGAGGGTACCCCGCTCCTGTCTGACCCTGGCCCAGTGGACCCGGGATTCTTCACCCTGGTCAATGTAGATCGCCTGAAAGGCGTACCCATTCACCGTGGCGATGATGAAATTGCTGAGATAATTACGCGTGTTGGAGCCCCGCCACTGCCAGTCCTTCGGCCAGGTCTGCGTGTCATAGAGCCCCTTGAGGTAGAGATCCTCAAACAACGGCGACAGCGGTTCCGGCATGACCTCTGATGCCATGCGCTTGTACAACTGAGCGCCGGTGATCTCCGGCCACTCAACATCCTTAAGTGGGTCATCCGGCAGATTGGTAATCGGCCTTGCCTGCAGCACCCGGAACCGGCCACCGACCAGGGCCCATTCAATATCCTGTGGCACTCCGTCGAACGTCTGTTCTACACGCAACGCCAGATCTGCCAGTTCCCGGAGGGACTCGGCCGACAATGAAGCGGCCACCCTCTGCTCACCCGAGACATCCATCATCCGTACACCCTGCGCCCCGTCGGCAACGATCTGTTTCGCCTTGTCGCCGAGCGTGGTTTCGATCGCCGCCAGGCTTTCACGGTCAACGACATAGGTATCAGGCGAGACCTGACCACTGACCACGGCTTCACCCAGCCCAAAGCTGCTGTTAATGATCATTTCCGAGCGATTGCCGTTGACCGGGTTGGCGGTGAACGCAATACCAGAGACCTCCGAGGGCACCATCTGCTGCACGACAACTGCCATGGCGACGGCAACGTGGTCTATCCCCATCTCCTGTCGATAGTTCATGGCCTGTGCAGTCCAGAGGGAAGCCCAACATTTTTTTACAGCCTCTGCGACCTTCGCCGCTCCGGAGACATTGAGATAGGTTTCCTGCTGGCCTGCAAACGACAGGTCCGGCAGGTCTTCCGCGTTCGCTGAAGAACGAACCGCGACAGGTGGATCGCCCGGGAACGCTTCGCAGGCCGCCCGGATCGCCGCCAGTTCCTCTGCTGACAGTTCATGCTCGGAGAACAGTGTCGAAATTGAGGTGGCAGCCTCCTCAAAGGAAAGTCCTCCTTCCCGAAACGCGGGTCTGGCGAGTTCCAGAATTCTGTCCTGCAGCTGATGGCGGGCCACAAAGCCACGATAGGCGCTGATCGGGATGTGAAAACCGCCGGGCACATCGAACCCGGCATTGATCAACCTGGAGAGCGACCGACCCTTGCCGCCGATGTTTTCGATATGGTTGTCCAGGGTATCCAAAGGCAGGGTGAAGCTGACAGTCATGGCAGATCGACCAGGAGTGGGATTTGATTGGACCGCCACTTTAGCGGCATGTAACAGAATAGACCAATCGAACATCCCCCAAGGCGGGATTCCCGGGAGTCGCGAAATGAAGACCACAGGGGCACCCGGGTCCGGTGTCGATGTTGCGTGGGCTACCCCGCACTACAACCGCTTGTCTGACACCGGCACGCTCAAGGCTACTAGTACTGTGAGAAGAACTCCCAGATAAGCGCCGTCGCACTGATGCCGGAGTTATCCTGCATTGGCTTGTCTGCAGACTTTCCAGCATATGGGGTACCCGGCCAGTAGTGGATATAGCCCTCGATCTGATAGAACATTATTGGGGTCGGAGTAAAGTGCCGGAGTAACGCCTCACGATGGGGCGATGTCCTCGGTGAGTGATTGAAACTGTTCCCTGAATTTTTCGGTTCCAAGTACTAAACCCTTATTTGTGCAATGTCTGATTTTGGCTATGTTAGCGGCGCCAAGCGTTGTGCCTATAAGTTCCCGATACAGCCTTGTTCTTTCCTTCTGGCTATCTGCAAGCGACTTGTAAATGGGGTGTGGTGTCCACATTCTGACGGTTCGACCGAAACCGTGAGCTGAATAACTTGACCAGGTATAGTCGCCCGGGTCCTTCACCATGCCTGCTCGAACAGGGTTCAGTTCGATGTACTGGAGACAGGTTAACAGGTACCTCTCACTTTGGACCACGGAAGATTTGAATCGATCTTCAAACAGACTTCCGCTGCGGGAAAATTTGAAGTTGAAGTACCTGACATATTGTCTACCTATATACTGCATGAGCAACGAGATTGCGTTGTCAGCCTGAGGTGTCGCCAGGATGTGAACATGGTTAGTCATAAATACCCAGCCGTTGATTTGCACGCTGAATTGTTCTGCTCCCTTGGCAAGCCAATTGGCATAGGCCGCAATATCTTCGTCAGAGACGAAGCAGATTTCTCGGTTGTGTCCACGCTGGATGATGTGAACCGGGTAGCCTTTCGGGCAGAAACGTCTCTTTCTCGGCATGTCTGCGAAGCGCATTTGATGATGATGGAGCGATTGTATTTTTAGGTGAAACCTGGAAACCAGCAGAGGGTCGCGACCAGTACTGTGGGATAAGGCTTACGGGGGTCGGAGTAAAGTGCCGGAGTAAGTCTACGCACGATTTACTCCGGCACTTTACCCCGACCCTGGAATGAGTACCGCATTGCGAACCCTGGAGCTTCAAGTCGTGCTACTTCTACGGTTCGTTTTGCACGGCCGCTGTGTCACCAATACAGTCACTACTGCAGCAACGACAGCTGCAACAACAGCCACTTTCAATGACATCTCTGAGACAACGGTCAATGGAAAGATTACAGATAATCGTTATCGGCCTCGCAGTGACTTACGTGCTGACGTTCCTGAGTGGTTTCCTGCAGGCAACGCAGTTCAACTTTCTCAATTACGTGTTTTTCCTGCTGTTGTTCATCGGCGGGCTCGTCCTGACCAGGAGCGCCTTCAATTCAGATGCATCGGATATCACCAGGGCAATCCTGTATCTGACGGCGTTGTCGTCAGCGCTGCTGTTCATACTCTTTGTTTTTTACGAGTTGTTCAGACTCAATCACTATGAGGAGTTGGCAGCTGCCATGGAAGCCCTCCTCTATCTGGGAACACTGTCTTTCTGGATCCTGATCGTTGCAAGCCTGGTTGTGATGAAGGGGTCGGGGTAAAGTATCCGAGCCAGTCTACGCACGATTTACTCCGGCACTTTACCCTGACCCCAAATGAGAAACACGATGGCAAAGAAAACTGCTCCCGCACCCGCACAGGCATTTCCCCCCAGAGATGTGAGCCTCGGCATCACCAGCGCCGAAGATGTGGCTTTTCCGTTGCGCTGGGGCATCATCGGCACCGGGGAAATTTCCCGCCAGTTTGTGAGCGCGGCGCGCGAATGCAGCGGCGCCACCATGGCGGCCGTGTCCAGTCGGTCCGCGGACAACGCTCATGCATTTGCGGCGGATCACGGCGTGGAGAAGGCATACGACACCTACGAGGAAATGGTCGCTGCGCCGGATATTGATATTGTCTACGTGGGGACCCCTGGCGATGTGCACAAGGAACACAGCCTGATCGCCATCGAGGCCGGCAAGCACGTGCTTTGCGAAAAGGAGCTCACGAACTCCGTGGCTGACGCCGAGGAAATGTACGCCGCTTCCGAGCGCCACAATGTGATGCTGCAGGATGGCGTGTGGACGCGTTTTTTTCCCGCCGTCGAGCATGCCCGTCACCTGATTGAGGCGGGCGCCATCGGTGACGTGGTGATGGTGCAGTCAGCCTTTTCAGTGGTCTATACCGCGCAAGCCGTGACCCTCGCCTATGGGGATGCGAAACCGACCAACATTCAGGTGGGCGGGAAGCGGGAAGGCGCCGGGGGTGCAATGCTGGAATTTGAGAACAACCGTTTCGCCTTCCTGACGTTTGTCGCCTTCCCCAGTGAGTTTTCAGAGGTGACCGAGTTTATCGGCACCAAGGGGCGCATTACACTGGAGGAACCCGGGCATTGCCCGACCGCCCTGACGGTGCGCATACCACCTGTGACCCCGTCCCGGTACATGAACGGCAATACGCCCTCACCGCTGCAGCGGTTTGAATACCCATTGCCTGATTCGATCCGCATGCCGCGACCGTTTCCCAACCAGCAGGGATTCATTTACATGGTTGAAGCGATCCATCGATGCCTGGCCTCCGGTGTTCGTGAATGTCCGCAGTTCAATCAGGCAGAGTCGCTACATCTGCTGGACGTGATTGCCGCGATCAATAGCCGACGGGATCGTTAATCCCGACCGGTCGCTAATCGAAGGCTCACCCAAACCGAGGTAACTGACAACTTTAAGGTTCTTCCCCTGATCGGGTGGGTAGTAGTCACCTGACTATCCCTTCTGGATAAAGATCCAAGCCACC
>JAQBUI010000159.1 GCA_027624035.1 Pseudomonadota bacterium
TAGTGTTTCGACTTCAGCAGGACGGTAATAGCTTGGGTCAACTCGTACGATGACGTCGCCAGGCTTGACTATTGGGACGTCACTGATAGTTTCTGTAGGTTGAACACTCATGACGATAGCGTGTTCATCAATCCCCTCTCCGTGCCACCCGAGCGTGATCCCGAGATGGTCAGCAGCAGTTGTGATGAATTCTCTCACACTGATTTGTCGTCCCGTCGCGATCACGAAATCTTCTGGAATCTCCTGTTGCAGCATCAGATACTGCATTTCCACATAGTCTCTTGCGTGGCCCCAGTCCCGTAGCGAATCCAGGTTGCCCATGAACAGACATTGATCGATTCCAAGGGCAATGTTCGCAAGTCCCCGGGTAATTTTCCGAGTGACAAAAGTTTCCCCACGTCGAGGTGACTCGTGATTGAACAGGATCCCGTTGCAAGCATACATACCGTATGCCTCCCGATAGTTCACTGTGATCCAGTACGCGTAGAGTTTGGCAACACCGTAGGGTGACCTTGGATGAAAAGGCGTCGTCTCCTTCTGAGGTGTTTCCTGAACTAGCCCATAGAGTTCAGAGGTAGAGGCCTGATAAAAACGGGTCTTATCTTCCAAACCCAGAAACCGAATGGCTTCAAGGAGTCGAAGCGTTCCAAGCGCGTCGACATCAGCAGTGTATTCTGGTACCTCAAAACTGACGGCGACATGACTCTGAGCGCCCAGATTGTAAATCTCATCGGGCTGAGTTTCGCTGATAATTCGAGTGAGGTTGGATGAATCCGTCAGATCGCCGTAGTGCAGGATCAGATTACGGTGATCCACATGGGGATCCTGGTAGATATGATCAATTCGCTGAGTGTTAAACAGCGAACTGCGCCTCTTGATTCCATGGACAACGTAGCCTTTGGTCAGTAGCAGTTCCGCTAGATAGGAACCATCTTGGCCTGTAATCCCCGTGATGAGTGCGACTTTTGACATGGCGCTAAGGATACAGGAGCCTGAACCCAAGGGCGATACATCAATGGCAGTAAATCGGGGTCAGAGTCTGGGGTCAGAGTCGAATTTACAATTCACTTACACCAGGTCACCGCTCTCTCGAAGTGTATTGGCGGCGCCAGGAAAACCCACTGACCAACTGCAATCTGCGGAGAGCAAGGCGAACCTGTCTCCAAAAAACGGCGCGTACGCTTTGAATTCCTGGCCCGCTTGTACGGGTTGACCATCGCCAGCATGGAACAGGACCTGCTCGTCAGGGGGCTCTTCTAGCGTATGCTTGCGCCCTGACCCAGATCGTCCGGCGTATCAATGTCCTGAATAATCCCGGCATCGCTGACTTCGACCTCAATCAGTCGGTCCTGGTGAGCGTCCACCACCGGGCGCGCTCCCCGGTCTCCTTCCAGAGCCTCTATTTCGTCGAAATATGCCCGATGGAAGATCACCGGATGCCCGGGAGTACCATTGATCGCGGGGGCGACAATGGGTTGCTCATGGTGGTGGGCCTCGAAGGTGTTAACCAGCATCTGTACGGTTGCCGTGTCAATGAAGGGCATGTCGGCCAGAAACAGCGCGGCCCCATCCAGGTCTCGTGCCCGATGAATCGCGTTGGCCAGGCTGTGGGCCATCCCTCGTGCCGAATCCGGTGCCAGAAAGTAAGTGACCTGGTCATTGTTGATGATCCCTTCAAGATTATCGGCAAGGGTCTTGTCGCCAAATCGCAGCACGACAATCACCGTATCAAGGCACGAGGCGACCTTCCTGATGGTGTTCACGATCACCATCTCACCGTTCGCCAATACGGCCTTGCGCTTGTCATCTCCAAACCGCTGGCTGCTGCCGGCCGCGAGAATGATGCCACCAATCCTGGGTTTTGCCATTGCTGTCTTCTTCTACTCCTCCATGTCTTGAACCCCGGGTTCTTGACCTTTGCCTTTTCGAGCGTTGCTTGAAACCTGGTTCTGAGGCTCTGGTTCGGAGCGCGTTCTCACATTCACGACTCAGGCCGTCAGACAGTCACGCGACTGCGACCCTGGGACGAAAGTCGGCTGCAGTAGCCTCGTCGATCTTGGCCGAACGAAGCGCAGTCAACTGGGCAAGAATCGCGATCGCGATTTCTGCCGGCGTCTTGCTGCCGATGGGCAAACCCACCGGGCCGTGCAACCGGGCGATCTGTTCGTCGGTCAGGTCCAGCATTTTAAGTCGTTCCCGACGCTTCGCCGAGGTTCGGGTCGATCCCATGGCCCCCACGAAGAACGCATCGCTCTTGAGTGCTTCCATCAGCCCCATGTCATCAATTCGCGGGTCATGCGTCAGCGCGATCACGATGGAGAAGCTGTCATTGGCCTGCTCACGAATCGCATCGTCCGGATAGCTGTTGATGAGCTGGACGCCCTCAACAGGCCACTGTTCGATCATCTCGGGCCTGGGGTCACAGACGATCACATGGTAGTCGAGGCGCTGGGCCATTTCCGCAAGGTACATCGGAACCTGACCCGCGCCAATCAGAAATAGCTGATAGCGGGGGCCGTAGGTCTGAACCAGCGTCTTGCCGGCGTTGCTGGTATTGTCAAAATCACCGGTGAACATTAGATGGGCGAAGCGATCCTTATCCTCCACGGTCATTTCGCCGCTGGCGATGTCCAGGGTTCGTTCCACACATTCCCGTTTCGCGAGGCGCGCCACGATGTGCTGCAGGGCTCCAAGATGGCGTTGATCGGTCATCGGCTCGATCACCACGTGGAGCTGGCCGCCGCAAGGCAACTGGAATTTTTCAACTTCCTCCTGGGTCGAGCCGTAGATCAGCAATTCTGGTCGCTCGGTCGCGAGCTTGCCTTGCTGTAGGCGCTCAATCAGGTCTTCCTCGACACAGCCCCCGGACAGCGAACCGGCGACATGTCCGTCGGCATTGCAGCACAAGAGAGAACCGATGGGTCGGGGTGATGAACCCCAGGTTTTGACGACGGTACACAGCCAGGCCATCTGGCCCTGATCCACCCATTCGGCAAGCTGCGTGAGCACTTGTTGGTCAGCATTTTCCATGATGGATAGTCCTCCTCCGGTCACGCGGAAATCAGTGATAACATGGCCTAAGTGTACAACCTTTCGCCATATTTCGACGAGTCCCATGATTGCCGCGCTTGAGCTTGGCCGCGAGGTTGATCTCGGTCCGTTCATCCGATATCTCGTACAACAGCGCATCCCCCACCGGGTCACGGAGCAGGGTGAGCAGCAGGTGCTGTGGGTAGGCTCAGAGGAACAGGCGATGCGGGTGCACGAGCTATACCAGCGTTTTCAGACAGGTGCTCTGGAGGTCTCGAGCATGGACCAGCCATCACGCTGGACGCCACGGGGCCTGCTGACTGCCGTTCGTCGATATCCGCTGACGCTTGTTCTCATCGCATTAAATGTCGTGATGTTTCCGGTCACAGCCGGGATTGATACTGGTGACGTATCAGGCATGCTGCAGCTGATGACGTTCCAGGGCTTTGTCATTCAGGGCCCGTACATTGAGTTCCTGTCGCTTGATCAGAGTCTGGCCGCAGGCGAGTACTGGCGGCTGCTTTCACCCATGCTGCTGCATTTCGGCTGGCTGCACATCGTGTTCAATATGCTCTGGGTATGGGAGATTGGTCGTCGGATAGAAGTCGTCAACGGTCTGTCTGTTCTGCTTCTGGTCACCCTCGTGGGTTCTCTGCTCTCAAACGTCACCCAGTATTTGATGTCGGGCCCGTCGCTGTTTGGCGGGATGTCCGGTGTCGTGTTTGGCTATCTTGGCTTTGCCCTGGTGTGGAGTCGTCTGGTACCAGGACGCACCATAGGGCTCGCACCCGGCATCTATATCTTCATGCTGATCTACCTTGCAATCGGGTTTACAGGAGCAATTGATCTGCTCGGTCTCGGTTCCCTGGCCAATGGTGCTCATCTTGGGGGGCTCATTGCCGGGGTACTGGTGGGTACGGTGGCGGGTTTGTTGCGGCGGTCCGGCTGAGGTGGGTGAGGTTAGCCGCTGATAGCCTTGGGGGGTGACTCAGGATGCACGTCAGGTTGGTGCGCGGAGGGCGCTCTCGCGATTTCTTTGAAATCGCTGCCGCTGCTTCTCCATCACCAGCGGCGCTGCGGCGCGGGGGATC
>JAQBUI010000067.1 GCA_027624035.1 Pseudomonadota bacterium
CGCCGGTCTGGTTGCTGTTTGTCAATACAACGTTGCTGGGCCTGGCCATCGCGGTGATGCAGCCGGCGTTGCCGGCCCTGGTGCTGCGCTGGTGTCCGGGATTCGTGGCACTGGGGTCCGCTGTGTATATGAATGGCATGTTGATGAGTGAGTTTCTTGCTGGTGGTCTGACCCTGCCGTTGCTGATGCCGCTGATTGGTGATGACTGGCGGCTGGCACTTGTAGTGTGCTCATTGCCAGCCTTTCCCATAGCGAGCCTCGTGTACTTCAGTCGCTATCTGGGGGTACGCCAGCAAGTGGTTGAAGCGACTGGACCCCGCCCCTGGAAGCCGCCACTCAAGGACCCTGGAACCTGGCGCCTGGGGACCATTCTGGGTGCGGCCTCAGCAAGCTTTTTCGGGGCAAATGCCTACTTCTCATCGCTGCTCGACGCCAAGGGCGAACTGGATCAATTGGCCACTTACCTGTTTGTGTTCAACGGCACCCAGTTGCTGGGGTCAGTATCGATGCTGCTGCTGGCGGGCTACCTGGTGGGCCGGCGCGAACCGGTGATTGCAATGGCCTGGTGCGTCCTGCTGGGCCTCGTGGGCGTGGTACTGGGCGAGGGCTTAGTGGCTCTGGCAGCCCTTGTGGTTCTGGGCCTGGCCACCTGTACACAACTGATCCTCATCGTGGCGATGGTGCCGCAGATTGCCACCGAGAGGGATGCGGCACCTCTGGCTGCTGGAATGTTCATGGTCGGCTATCTGCTGGGGTTTGTGGTGCCCCTCGCCGGTGGGCTCGGGGCAGATCTGACATCGGACCCGAGAGTGACATTTGTACCGCTGATGCTGCTGGCCGCGATCGGGATCTTTCTGGCCCACCGGATGGTCGACTGATGAGCTTCACCATGACCATTATCGACACATCGGCTCTTCATCACCCTGGTGATTCAGAACGTTGGCGATGAGGGCGCGCGAAACGTCGTCGTGGACAATCCTGTTCCCCGGGGGTCAGCTGAAGTCAGTCAGGGAGAGGTGATGAGTTCTGTGGATCGGTCAGGACCCGATGTAAAATGGCGCGCTGGGAGGGATTCGAACCCCCGACCGCCTGGTTCGTAGCCAGGAACTCTATCCAACTGAGCTACCAGCGCACAGGGGGCGTATTATCAGTGTCGGGTGGCGGGGCGTCAACTTGCATTCCATGTTGTCTGCGGTGGTCGTGGCCGATCGGGCCCAAATCAGTGCCGGCCGGGTGCCTTCGCTGCGCTATGCAGACGACCCGGCACATGGTGTATGGTGGCTGCTATGACTGATTTGATGTGGGCGGGGTTGCAGTTGGCCGGCTACGGTATGGGCACGGTGTTTGCCTTGCTCACGGTACTGGTAGGGCTGATCCGTCTGATGTCCTGGCTGGTCGCGCGATTCGGGCCGGACTCGATGGCCGCTAACGAACCGGTTGTCGAACCGGGAGTGCTGGCGGCGATTGGCGCGGCCGTCCACATGCATCGACATCGGCGCGAACACATCAGCAAACACATCAACACCGACGAAAGTTGATCGTCAGACATTCGACTTCGCTTTGCGGGGTGAGTGAAGTTGACATCAGGCTGCGATGACTGGAATCACGATGAGGCAGGACGAGGTAACAGGTATGGAGAACCGTGCGGAGCCCCTTGGAATCACCGAACTGGTGCTGCGTGATGCCCATCAGTCGCTGCTTGCGACGCGAATGCGAATCGACGACATGCTCCCCATTGGTGAGAAGCTCGACCAGATGGGCTTTTGGTCTTTGGAAACTTGGGGCGGCGCTACTTTTGACGCCTGTATTCGGTATCTTGGCGAAGACCCCTGGGAGCGCATCAGGGAACTCAAGAAGGTGATGCCCAATACGCCTCACCAGATGTTGTTCCGGGGCCAGAACATTCTGGGCTATCGCCACTATGCGGACGATATCGTTGATAAATTCGTGGAACGGGCGGCCGTGAACGGGGTTGACGTGTTCCGGGTCTTCGATGCCATGAATGACCCGCGCAATATCGAGCGTGCCATTGTCGCGGTGCGCAAACAGGGCAAACATGCCCAGGGGACACTCTCCTATACATTGAGTCCGGTGCACGATCTGGATACCTGGCTGAAGCTCGCGAGTCGGCTCGGGTCCATGGGCGTTGATTCGATCGTGATCAAGGATATGGCGGGCCTGCTCAAACCCTACGCCGCGTTTGAGCTCGTGTCTGCACTCAAGAAGTCAGTCAGGGTACCAGTGCATCTGCACTGTCATGCCACCACCGGGATGTCCACAGCAACCTTGCTCAAAGCGGTGGAGGCAGGTGTAGACAATGTAGACACCGCGATTTCCTCGATGAGCATGACCTATGGTCACACGCCGACTGAAACCATGGTCATGAACGTCGAAGGCTCGGATCGGTCCACGGGTCTGGATATCGTGAAGCTGGAGGAGATCGCCGCCTACTTCAGGACCGTTCGCAAGAAGTACGCAAAATTCGAGGGGGCGCTCAAAGGCGTCGACTCCAGGATTCTGGTGGCGCAGGTGCCGGGCGGTATGCTGACCAACCTCGAGAACCAGCTTCGGGAACAGGATGCCATCGATCGTCTTGATGAGGTTCTCGAAGAGATCCCGAGGGTCCGGGAGGATCTGGGTTTTATCCCCCTGGTCACGCCAACCTCGCAGATCGTAGGCACCCAGGCGGTGTTCAACGTGCTGGCGGGGGAGCGCTACGCCAACATTACCCGGGAGACCGAAGGCGTTCTGAAGGGCGAATATGGTGCCACACCCGCGCCCGTCAATGAGGCATTGCAACAGCAGGTGCTCAAGGGTGAAAAGCCCATGACCGAGCGGCCGGCAGACCGCCTGGACCCGGAATATGATCGGCTCGCCGAAGAACTGAGATCAAAGGGCAAGCAGAACAAGCTCCGGTTCGCCGAGGACTTTGTCGATGACGTCCTGACCTACGCGCTGTTTCCGGAAGTGGGGCTGTATTTTTTCGCCCATCGGGACGACCCGTCTGCCTTTGAACCGCCACCTGGTGCTGAAGCAGACGTTCCCCGGCAGGCGCCGGCGCCCCCTGCTGCAGTGGATGAACCCGCTGCCTACACTGTCGAAGTGGACGGCCAGCGGTTTCACGTCACGGTGTCGGCCAGAGGTGATGTGACTGAAGCCACGCCTGCTCCACCGGCTGGTACCTCCACTGCGACTACAGCCGGTGAAAGACTGACCGCGCCGTTGTCCGGGCGCGTGTCCAGAATCGAGGTGTCTATCGGCGATACGGTCAGGGAAGGCCAGGTGGTCATGATCCTTGAGGCCATGAAGATGGAAACCGAGATTCGAGCCCAGCCGGGCGGTATTGTCGCCGGGATTCCGGTGAAGGTGATGGACAAGGTCAAGACGGGCGATGTTCTGATGACCTTTAGCTGAGCGATCAATGGAACACATTCGTGAACTGATCCACAGCACCGGCCTGTATCAGCTGTCGCCCGGCGAAGCGCTGATGATTGTGGTGGGCCTGGTGCTGCTTTACCTTGCCATCAGCCGGCGCTTCGAGCCGCTGTTGCTGGTGCCCATCGGGTTCGGGGGCATTCTATCGAACATGCCCGGAGTGGATATTGCCGTCGGCCAGGGCATCCTTGCCCAGCTCTATGTGATGGGGATTGAAACCGGCCTGTTTCCGCTGTTGATCTTCATGGGGGTCGGGGCATTGACGGATTTTGGGCCATTGCTGGCCAACCCGACGACGCTGTTTCTGGGGGCCGCGGCCCAGGTAGGGATATTCGCGACCCTGCTGGGCGCGCTGGCGCTGACCAGCCTTGGGATATTCGATTTCACCCTGGCTGATGCTGCGGCGATTGGCATCATCGGCGGAGCTGATGGTCCGACCGCGATCTACGTGGCTGGTATGCTGGCGCCGGACCTGCTCGGTGCGATCGCGGTGGCCGCCTATTCCTATATGGCACTGGTGCCCCTCATTCAGCCCCCCATCATGCGGCTGCTGACGACCGAGGCGGAGCGGCGTATGGAAATGCACCAGTTGCGTGAAGTGTCCCAGCGCGAGCGGATCATCTTTCCGATCATGTTGCTGATTCTGGTCGCGATGTTCGTTCCCGGAGCAACACCACTCGTCGGAATGTTCTGTTTCGGTAATCTGGTGCGTGAATGTGGCGTCGTGGACCGTCTGAATGATACGGCCCAGAACTCCCTGATCAACATTACCACCATTTTTCTCGGGCTTGCCGTGGGTTCGAAGTTGCAGGCGGGGCAGTTTCTGGTTGCCGAGACCCTCGGGATTCTGGTGCTGGGCGTGGTGGCGTTCGGGATCGGGACAGCGTCTGGCGTGCTGATGGCCAAGGCAATGAACCTCATGGTCACCCACAAGATCAATCCGCTGATTGGCGCCGCAGGTGTCTCTGCGGTGCCGATGGCGGCGAGGGTAGCGGGGCGGGTCGCCCTTGAGTCCAATCCCCATAATTTTCTGGTGATGCATGCCATGGGGCCTAACGTTGCCGGGGTGATCGGGTCTGCGGTCGCGGCTGGCATCCTGATTCAGTTTGCGAGCTGAGCCGCTGCCTCTGACCGAACATCTCTATGGCTTGTTCCCCGGACTGCTTGCATGGATGGTAAGACGATGAAAAACTCCTCTCATCAGGATCCACGGAGGTGGGTATGCTGCTGTTTGTGACCGGTGCGGCAGGTTCCGGCAAGACCACGATGGTGCCGGGTCTGCGAAAGAAATTTCCGGAATATGATGTACACGATTTTGACGAGCGGGCGCTGCGGTCCGGGCGCGCCGACACCCGTCGCCGTCAGGAACAGACGGAGTTCTGGATCAACCGCGCGATTGAGAATCAACACCAGGGAAAGGACACCATCATCTGTGGCGGGGCCGTGTTCGGCGAGATACTGGCGTGCCCTTCAGTGCATCAGATCGAGGGCCTGGCAGCGTGTCTGCTCGACTGTGGTGATGTCGAACGGGTCCAGCGCATCCGCAGTGCCGGAGGCGAGGCGACCATGGAAACTCTGGCCTGGTCTGCATGGCTGAGGATGCACTGTGTCGACCCCACCTGGTATCCCCAGGTCATTCGGGAGCAAGGCTTTGATCTGATGAACTGGGCCAACTGGGAGGGCTGGGAACCCGATGATACTCGCTGGAAGGTGCAGGTGATCGATACATCCGGCAAGAGGACCGACCAGATCCTGGGCCTGGTCGCCAAATGGGTGGTTGCCCAGATGTCCGCTAATCAGCCGTTGTCGATTGAACCGACCAACGAGGATGAAATGCAGCCGGCAGATCGAAGGTGACTCGCGCCTCGCTGACGGGGCAGTCAAACGCCAGACGGACCGACGCGAGCATGAGTTGGTCGTCCGGCCCCGATGGGCGTTCACCGTATTGTCGATCTCCCAGGATCGGCAGCCCGACGGTCGCCAGATGACGGCGAATCTGGTGTTTACGCCCGGTCAGAATCCGTACTTCCACCAGGGATGCCAGGTCATTGCCGTCGATCGGTTCGATCAGCGTAATGGCCTCCCTGCCATCAAGGGCGGCCTCAATGCGCCGTGGGCCGTCGAGATGACCGTGAATGACCGCCTTGTAGGTCTTTTCAACGGTTCGTGCCTGGAATTGCGCTGACAGATGCGCCGCGGCTGCCCTGGTGTGGGCCAGCACCATGACCCCCCATGCGAAGCGGTCGAGTCGATGCACCAGAAACGCCGGCCGGTCAAGTTGTCTCTCAACCAGACGGTTGATCGAACAATGATCACCCCAGCGAGTCCCGGAACTCAGGAGTCCTGCTGGCTTGTGCCAGACGCTGTAGGCGGCCCTGTCCATGATTAGATCGGGTGGCGCGGGCTCTGCGGCGAGGATGGCCTCGTCGTAGTACAGGCTGACCTGGTCGCCCACCCGAAGATCGGCCTTCGCCCGACGCAAACGTTGCGCTTTCCCGGCCCGGTTGATCCAGACAGCGCCGCAGGTCATGGCGCGCTTGATGCGTGTCCGTGACAGTCCGGTTTCGAGGGCGAGCGCATCAACCGCGGCGCCCGGACTGCGGCAAGTGATCGATTGTTCGATGGTAGTCATATGAGCCCTGATGTGGCAATCGTAACCGCGCTACAACCGATAGAACAACCGGGAGAGCGTCGACAACAAAGCGTCGACAACAACAGACGGCGCGATAAAAACTGATCAATCATCCGAGCCTCCATTGTACTCACCCACTGGCATGGCCGCAGCCTTGAGCGTGCTCGTGCCATAGTCTTGCCGGGAAGTTTTCCGGCATAGCACAGCCAGAACTTCCATAGTAGCCTTGAGCGTGCCCGTCTCAGGCATGTTGTAGTCGCGCAAAGTTGTAGTCGCGCAAAAAAGTGCTCACGCTGGCGCCTCGTATCAGTGAACTTCCATAACAGCCTTGAGCGCGCCTCCAGAACTTCCTTTGAAAACCCTGGGCGTGTCTGTCTCAGGCAGCGTAGTCGCGAAGGAGAGTATTAACTTCCATGAATGGTCTGAGCTTTCGCGCTGGCTTTTGATCCGTGGCGATAGTCGGCACCGCCTGGACTGTTCATTTGACCCATTGACCTTGACAGGTCTTGGGTCGCTTTGTAGGTTTAGCCACCCTCAAGCCGGCCCGCAATTCGGCGAGCCGTCAGTTTACTGGAGTGACTCATATGAAAGAGCATCTGAAGTTCTACATCAACGGGGAATGGGTGGATCCCGTTACTCCCAAGACCCTCGATGTCATCAATCCGGCCACCGAGGAAGCGATCGCAACGATCAGCATGGGCAGTGCGGCGGACGTCGACAAGGCGGTGGCCGCGGCAAAGGCGGCCTTTGAAACCTTCGGAAGAACCACACCGGCCGAACGGGTCGAACTGTTTGGCTCGATCCTGGCCGAATACACAAAGCGCTTTGATGAAATCGCCGAGACGATCTCGGCAGAGATGGGCGCACCGATCTGGTTGTCCAGGGCGGCGCAGGCCACGACCGGCCAGATGCACTTCATGACAGCCATGAACATCCTCAAAGACTATCAGTTCGAGGAGATGAAGGGCCGATACCGGCTACGCAAGGAACCCGTGGGTGTCTGCGGGCTGATCACCCCCTGGAACTGGCCGGTTAACCAGATCGCCTGTAAGGTCGCACCGGCGTTGGCGGCTGGATGTACCATGGTACTGAAACCGAGCGAGGTGGCGCCGCTGAACGCCATCATCCTGGCAGAGATTCTGGACGCGGCGGGTGTACCGAAAGGCGTATTCAATCTGGTAAACGGCGATGGGCTGGAGGTAGGTGAGGCGTTGTCCAGCCATCCGGACATCCACATGATGTCGTTCACGGGTTCGACCCGGGCCGGCATCGCCGTCGCGAAGGCTTCTGCTGATACCGTCAAGCGGGTAGCCCAGGAACTGGGCGGCAAGTCAGCGAACATCGTGCTGGAGGACGCCGACCTCGGCAATGCGGTGACTTCAGGCGTTGCCGCCATGATGCAGAATTCCGGCCAGAGCTGTAATGCCCCGTCCCGCATGCTGGTACCAGCGAGCAGGAATGACGAGGCCCTGGCGATTGCCAGGGCAGCTGCCGAGAATACCAGAGCTGGCGACCCGTTCGCCGATGGCACGAACATTGGCCCGGTGGTGAGCAAGGTTCAGTTCGACAAGATCCAGGCGTTGATCCAGAAGGGTATTGACGAGGGTGCGACCCTGGTGACCGGCGGTACCGGTCGGCCGGATGGGCTGAACGTCGGCTACTATGTCAAGCCCACGATATTCGGTAACGTCACCAACGACATGACGATTGCCCAGGAAGAGATCTTTGGCCCGGTGCTGACGATCCTGCCCTACCAGACCGAGGAAGAAGCCATTCGTATCGCGAACGACACGCCCTATGGGTTGTCGGGCTACGTCCAGTCAGGTGACGTGAACCACGCCCTGGAAGTGGCCGCTCAGATACGCACAGGCAATGTGCACATCAATGGCAGCGGCCCGGACTTCAACGCGCCCTTTGGGGGCTACAAGGCCTCCGGTAATGGTCGGGAGTGGGGCGAACTTGGCTTTGAGGAATTCCTTGAGACCAAGGCGGTGTTTGCGCCCAAAGTGGCCTGAGCGGCGATAGTCGGCTCCTTTAGTCTACGAAAACGCCCCAAACGGGGCGTTTTTCTGGGCGCCAGGCGCCACGATGCGATCATCTGGGGTCAGAAACCAGCAAGTCGGGCATGAGGCTGTTCCCGAAGCGGCCGAATCGGTACTCTGTGTTCAGATGTCTGAGGGAGAATCGTGTTGAAGAAACTGTGTGAAGGCTATGGATTGATCGAAGGGCCCGTGTGGGTGCCCGGTCGTGGTCTGATGTTCAGCGACGTGCTCAATGGTGGCGTCTTTTGTGTGACCATTGATGGTGAAGTGACGCCGGTTTTCGAACACCGGCGGGGGATTGGCGGGATGTCGATTCATGAGGCAGGCGGGCTGCTGGTCAGTGGCCGGAATATCTCTTACAAGCCATTTGATGGTGGCGACACCCTGCTGATTCTCGATCGTGACGAGGGCAACGGAAATGTCGGCTACAACGACATTACCACCGACGTTGCCGGCCGGGTTTATGCTGGTTCGCTGGGGGCAAGCCCGGTCTTTGCCGATGGCCGACAGCCCGCTTCGGGTGATCTCTTTCTGATCGATCTTGACGGCAGTTCCCGGAAAGTTGCCGAGGACATCCAGCTGACCAACGGACTTGGCTTTTCCCCCGATGGCCAGACGTTGTACCACTCGGACTCCCGTCGTCAGACGGTCGCCCGCTACACCGTCAAGGGCGACGGTTCACTGGGGCCGAAGGAGGTCTTTGCCACCACTGAAAAGGGCGCGCCCGATGGCCTGGTGGTGTCGACCGACGGCAGGGTCTGGGTTGCGCTGGCGGGGGCGGGAGGCGTGGGCGTATTCGCCCCGGATGGAAGCTTTCTGGAACTGATCCCGATTCCGCTGCCCATGTGCACCAGTGTTTGTTTTGGTGGGGACGATTTGAATGAGCTCTATATCGTATCGGGTTCTGACGGGGTCGACGGTGACAATGTCGGTGCGGTGTTCAGCATGCGGGTTGATGCCGAAGGCATCGCAGTGCCAGTGGCGCGAGTCGCGCTGCCCGGCTGAATCTTTGATGGAACTGCAACAACGCTGCTAGGCAACCACCGCTGATCATGTAACACTTCCTGCTTCTACACATTACCCGCAATTTGAGAGGAGCAGCACATGGCAACAGTGGACACAGGATCGGATACCCTACTTCTGGACATCACAGACGGTGTGGCGACAGTCACCCTGAATCGGCCCGATGCCCGCAATGCCATGAACAAAGAGATGATGGGTGCCATGGCGCAGGTGTTTTCCGAGCTGGAACTGAACCCGGACGCTCGCTGCGTGGTCCTGACGGGTGCTGGCAAAGGGTTCTGCTCCGGTGGTGACGTCAAGGATATGGCAAGCGACGGTGATGGCACCGTGGGGCAGCGGACCATCGATGAAGCCATTCACAATCAGCGGGATCAACAGCGGCGATCAGCTGGCAAACTGTTCAAGATGCCAAAGCCCACCATCGCCTCCCTGCCCGGCGCTGCCGCCGGGGCCGGAATGTCCCTCGCACTCGCCTGTGATTTCCGCATCATGGCTTCAAATGCCATCATGACCACAGCCTTTGCCAGGGTGGGGTTTGCCGGCGACTATGGTGGAACCTATTTTCTGACCCACCTCGTGGGTGTAGCGAAGGCCAGAGAACTCTACATGCTCTCTGAGCGGGTGTCGGCCGAGGAAGCCCTGCGTATTGGCCTCACCAACTATGTGTGTGAGCCCGATGAGCTTGCCCAGAAAACCCGGGAGCTGGCGCTTCGCCTCGCCAGTGGTCCCACGGTCGCTTACCGCTATATGAAAGAGAACCTCAACCGCGCGATATCCGGGGACATCGATGACTGTATGGACCTGGAAGCAACCCATCACATTCACTCCGGGCAGACGGAAGATCATCGGGAAGCAGCCAAGGCATTCGTCGAGAAGCGCGAACCGGTATTCAAGGGGCGCTAGATTTGTCCATTGCCTATCTGAACGGGGTCTGGCAGCCCGCCGAGGAGGCCAGGGTTTCCGTGCTGGACCGTGGTTTCCTGTTTGGCGATGGTGTCTACGAGGTGATCCCGGTGTTCAACGGCCGGGTATTCGCCGAGGACAGGCATCTGGCACGCATGGCACGCAGTCTTGGCCAGACTGGAATCAAGCCCCCGATGCCCAACGACTGCTGGAAGCACCTGTTTGCCGAGGGTATCAGGCGTGTGGGGGAGGCCAGTGCCGTACTTTACGTTCAGATCACACGTGGCGTTTCGCGGGTACGATCCCACAATTACCAGAATGAGGAACCCACGGTACTGGTGCTGGCCTCTGGATGGCCGGAATATGAGCAGCGCCCCCACGATGTGGTGACGATGGAGGATTTCCGCTGGTCCCGCGCCGATATCAAGGCGACCAGCCTGGTCGCGAGCGGGATGATTCGCAATGGCGCCATTGCCGATGGTTACGATGACGCCATTCTGATTCGGGACGGTAAAGTCACGGAGGCCTCTGCCTCGAATGTGTTTATCGCTCTGGACGGCATGATCGTAACGCCACCGGCGAGCCGTTATCTGCTGCACGGGATCACCCGTGCCGTGGTCATCGAACTGGCGGCTGCCCACGGACTTCCGCTCCAGGAACGGGAGATTACCCATGCTGAACTGATGGCGGCGAACGAAGTATGGCTGACATCAACGACCCATGAAGTCTGGCCAGTCGCCTCAATCGATCGATGCAAGGTGGGTAGCGGAGAACCCGGCCCGCTGACGAACCAGGTCAACTCGCTCTATCAGGCCTACAAACGGTCACAGACTGCCTCATCTGTGATGTAATATCACGTCAAACCACATTGAGAATCAACCATGAGAGAAGGCAGTCTGGATGCGCCTACCCGTCATCCTGTTCTCTGGCAGGAGGAAGAATACTGGGACAAGGAGGACCTGTTCTCTGAACTGGAACGAGTCTATGACATCTGCCACGGTTGTCGTCGTTGTGTCAGCCTGTGCGATTCCTTTCCGACCCTGTTTGATCTGGTGGATGAATCCGAAACGATGGAAGTGGACGGCGTCGCCAGGGACGACTATTACAAGGTCGTTGATCAGTGTTATATGTGTGATCTCTGTTTCATGACCAAGTGCCCCTATGTTCCGCCCCATGAGTGGAATGTCGATTTTCCTCATCTGATGCTGAGGGCTAAGGCCCAGCGCTTTCGGGAAGAGTCCGCGCCGTTCCGGGACCGTGTGCTGACCAGCACCGATGCGGTGGGTGCGATGGCGTCGATTCCCCTCGTTGATATCACCGTTAACGCGTTGAACAACAATGGCATGTTTCGTACCTTGCTGGAGAATACGCTCGGTGTACACCGGGAGGCGCCGGTACCGGATTATCACTCGAAGACCCTGCGCAAGACCTTCAAGACCTTCAAGAGCCGGGACATAGCCCCGAAACCCGTGGGGGAAACCACCGGCAAGATTGCGCTCTACGCTACCTGCTACGGCAATTACAACACGCCGAATCTTGGCGAAGATTTCATTCGGGTGTTCGAGCACAATGACATCAGGATCGATCTTGTGGAAAAGGAAGCCTGCTGCGGGATTCCCAAGTGGGACCTCGGTGACCTCGAGGCCGTGGACAAGCTGAAGCAGAAGAACATCCCGGTGCTGGCAGCGATGGTGGACCAGGGCTATGACATAACGGCGCCCATTCCGTCCTGTGTCCTGATGTACAAGCATGAGCTGCCGCTTCTATACCCGGGGGATGAAGACGTTCGGAAGGTCGCCAAGGCGTTCTATGACCCGTTCGAGTATCTCTTCCTGAGGCATCGGCAGGGCGAACTCAAGACCGACTTCAAGCAGGCGCTCGGCATCATCAGCTACCAGGTCGCATGCCACCTTCGGGTACAGAACATTGGCATGAAGACCCGTGATGTGTTGTCCCTGGTCCCGGACACCGAAGTGAACGCAATAGAGCGTTGCTCCGGCCATGACGGCACCTATGCAGTGAAAAAGGAAACCCGGGAGAAATCACTCAAGATTGCCCGGCCCGTGGTGCGTCAGGTAGAAAAATCAGACCCGGACCACTTTGCCAGCGACTGCCCCATGGCGGCAACCCACATCGCAAACCTGACGGACAAGGTCAGTGAGGCGGAGCATCCCATGACATTGCTGCGCAAGGCGTATGGAATCTAGCATGTTACAGCGATCTGACCTTTGGAGCCTTGAAGAATATTCCGAGCGGCGCGATGGGTACCGCCGCGAGGTACTCGCCCATAAACAACATCGTCGAATTGCCCTGGGCGATCATATTGTCCTGCTGTTCGAAGATGCCATGACCATTCGATATCAGATCCAGGAGATGCTGCGGGTTGAGAAGATCTTTGAAGCCGCTGGCATTCAGGATGAACTCGATGCGTACAATCCGCTGATCCCGGACGGCGACAATTGGAAATGCACGCTGCTGATTCAGTACCATGATCCAGAGGAGCGCAAGCGGCGCCTGGGTGAGCTTGTTGGCATCGAGGACAAGATCTGGCTGCAGGTGGGTGACCAGGAGCGGATCTATCCCATTGCCGATGAGGACATGGAGCGGAGCCGTGAAGATAAGACGTCGGCGGTACATTTCCTGCGCTATCAGTTGAGTGACTCGCAGATAACGGCCCTCAGGCAGGGTAGTGGGCTGACCGCAGGCGTTGCACACATGGCTTATCCTTCAGAGGTGGTCACAGTAGACGATGCCACCGTCAAATCCCTTGTCGGAGACCTGGATTGACTGACCCGGTTGGAGAAATTCTGGGCCAGACGCGGACTATTGCGGTGCTGGGACTGTCCGGCAACCCGGCCCGCCCGAGCTACGACGTAGCCAGATATCTGCAGCAGTTCTACGAAATCTATCCGGTTAACCCCAACGAGGATGAGATCCTGGGGGTTCGATGTTATCCCGATCTTGCTTCCGTTCCCGTGGCGATTGATCTGGTGGACGTCTTCCAGCGCAGCGAGAATGTTCCGGGTTTTGTGCCCGGTGCCATTGCTGCGGGTGTCCAGGTATTCTGGATGCAACTCGGCATTTCCAACGCCGCCGCGCGGGCGCGTCTGGAGCAGGCAGGTATCGCCGTGGTCGAGAACCTGTGTTTGAAGGTCGAGCACGCACGCCGGCGCCTTTAGCATTCCCATTCAATGACGTCGTTCACCCCCTCGATCGCCCGCCTCCTGTCGGGGCGCCGTTGGCGCGATCTGGCGTACTGCCTGGTCGTACTGGCGTTTGTTTTTGATCTGGTTTTCCTGCAACACGGGCGCCTTGGGTCGGAGTCCGGCGTGTCGGTGCGGCAGTTGGTTTTCTTGCTGTTGATGATGCTCGCGCTCATCAATCCGGGTCGCTTGCGGTCTCTGCGACCGGATATCTGCCTGGGTTTACTGTTGCTGGGGCTGGTGATTCCTGCAGTCTGGGGCTGGCTCGGAATCGAGGCTGGCCATCCCCTGGGTCTGGTCGTCAATGATGCCAACGGCCATGTCTTCTACCTCGTTGGGTTTGCACTGCTGCTGGGATACCGCACGGACTTCTCGCCGGATGGTCTGCAAAGGTTATTCATGGCGCTCACCGCACTGCTGTGTCTGATCTGCCTCGCAGCCTATGGTTATTCCCTGACCGGACTCGATCGGGCCAATCGGGTCGAGGCCTTCCTCCGGGAGGGCGACTATGGGTTTCTGAACGTATTCCGTGACGGCCGGCCGTACCGGTTCTTTCTCAGCAGCTTTGTCTTTGTGCCGATCCTGACCGGATTTGCCCTGTACGCATTACTCTCATCCTGGAGGGATGAGCGCCGGTTTGCCAGCATGGCGGCACTTGGTCTGCTGCTTGGGTTTGCGACCCTGATGATGGCTCAGACCCGATCCCTGTGGCTCGGCTTTATCGTGAGCACCGCGGTCGTGCTTGTGTATTGTCTGCGCGGCTGGAGCATCTGGCTCGCAGCGGGCGGCGGGCTGATGTTCGGAGGTATCGCAATGGTGCTGCTTGTTCCGGATCTGCTGCGGCTCGCTGACGTGGATGGCAACATGGATTTCAGGGTGGTGCAGGCAGCTGAACTGGTGCGATTGTTTCTGCTGCAACCCGTTTTCGGGGCCGGCTTTGGTGCAGTGGCTGATCTGTCCGCTCTGACCGGCAGACCCCCTGGGTTCTCCCACGAGATGGACCTGATTGATCTTGTACGCAAGATTGGGCTGGTGGGTGCGGGCGTTTATTTGCTGGCCTTGTTGAGCCTCGCGAGACCCGCCTGGCAGTTGTTCCGGCAGCAGGCCGCCATCCGGCCCCGTGCCAGTGGCTGGTATCCCTTGGGGTGGTGTTCACGGTGGGATTTTTTAACCCCTATGCCACCGCGTCGCTGGGGATTGGCGCCATTGTGATCGCCACCGTATCAGTGGCGTTTTCGCTTGAGGCGTGCAAGCTCTCAGGCACCGGTAGCCGCGCGGGTGAATCTTGAACACCTGCAGGGCATGGCTTGATTTGAAGGTGCTTGCCGAGCCGCGCCCGATGAGGTCATGGAGTTGCTCTGACGGGCTCGTCGTCGGCTTGATGCTTGCGGATGTACCGGGTGTTACCGTTGGTTCCTCTGCTGGGGGTGCTTTTCTGGTTCGAGTTCTATTTCGCGTCCCTGCCTGTCGCTTTCTCCTTTGAGTCTTTTGCCGCACCCAGTCCCAGGCGCTGTTGACCATATCCCCTGCTGACGGTCCGGCACCAGTCCTGATTCTCCAGATACCAGGTGATGGTCTTTTCAAGACCGGTTTCGAAGGTCTCCTGGGGTCGCCAGCCGAGGTCCTGTTCGATTTTCGTGGCATCGATGGCATAGCGTTGATCGTGCCCGGGACGGTCGTCGACAAAGGTGATCAGGTCTCGGAACGGGTAGTTTGAATCCGGCAATAGCCGCGCAAGTGTGTCGCAGATGGCTTGCACCACGTCCAGATTGGTCTTCTCGTTGTGACCACCGATGTTGTAGGTTTGTCCCGGCTCGCCCTGCATTGCAACCAGCACCAGTGCCCGGACGTGATCGTCCACATGCAGCCAGTCGCGCACGTTGTCGCCCTTGCCGTAAATCGGTAGAGGCTTCTGCGCGAGGGCATTCAGCACCATCAGCGGGATCAGCTTTTCCGGAAACTGGTGGCTGCCGTAGTTATTGGAGCAATTGGTGAGAACATAGGGCAGTCCGTAGGTTGCACCCCATGCCCGGACCAGATGGTCGGACGAGGCCTTGCTGGCGGAGTATGGCGAATTCGGGTCATAGGGCGTTGATTCGATGAAATAGCCGTCGGGTCCCAGCGAGCCGTACACCTCATCGGTAGAGACATGGTGGAACACAAACCGGGAGGGCTTGTGTTCGCGCCAGTGAGCCAAAGCGGCATCAAGCAACGTGAACGTGCCGATCACGTTGGTCGCAATGAAGTCGCCAGGTGAATCCACGGATCTGTCCACATGGGACTCGGCAGCGAGGTGCATCACCTTGTCTGGCATGAATTGCCCGAATGCCTTGCGTATTGCGGGTGCATCGCAGATATCGAGCTGGGCAAAACGGTAACGGGGGCTGTCCGCGACCTCATCGAGGGAAGCGAGATGGCCCGCATAGGTCAGCTTGTCGACGTTGAGGACCTCGTGGTCTGTCTCGTTGATAAGGTAGCGTACCAGCGCCGAACCGATGAATCCGGCACCGCCTGTGACAAGAATCTTTATGGTGGACCTCCGGGTAGTGTCGCTTCATTGAAAAACGGCAGTTGGCTGTCCCGTTCCGAGAGGACCGGGTCGGCGGTGATGGGCCACTCGATGGCGAGCGTCGGGTCGTTCCAGCGGATGCCGTATTCATCGCCCGGAGCATAGTACTCGGTGCATTTGTACTGAAATTCTGCGGTATCCGACAGCACGACGAAGCCATGGGCAAAACCAGGCGGCACCCAGAAGAGTTCGCGGTTGTGCTCGCTGAGCAGACAGCCCGTCCACTTCCCGTAGGTTTCTGACCCGGGTCTGATATCCACCGCCACGTCGAATACCTCGCCTCTGACGGCGCGGACCAGTTTGCCCTGTGGTTGCTTGAGCTGAAAGTGCAGTCCACGCAGGGTGCCCTTCACCGAACGGCTGTGATTGTCCTGGACAAAGTTGAAATCCGGAAGCCAGCTGGCTCGGAAGCTTTCCATAAAAAAGCCCCGTTCGTCCTCAAAGACCCGCGGAGCAAAGCGCAGGACGCCGGGAATGTCTGTTTCAATGATGTCCATCTTGGCTCAGTACGGAAAGGAGGTATTGGCCGTAGCCACTCTTTACCAGCGGCTCGCCCAGCTTGCGCAGTTCATCTGCGGTGATATATCCCATCTGGTAGGCAACTTCCTCGGGACATGCGATCTTCAGCCCTTGCCGGGCCTCAACGATACGTACGAAATTCGCAGCGTCCAGCAGATGCTCATGCTGGCCGGTATCCAGCCAGGCAGTACCCCGGGAAAGTGTTTCCACCTGCAACTGACCTCGCTGCAGATACTGGCTGTTGACATCGGTAATCTCAAGTTCGCCCCGCTGTGATGGCTTGAGCGACCTGGCGATCTGGACAACGTCATTGTCGTAAAAGTACAGCCCGGTCACCGCGTAGTGGGACCTGGGATTGGCGGGCTTTTCCTGGATCGATACTGCATTGCCGTCGACGCCGAATTCGACCACACCGTAGTCTGATGGATTGCTGACGTAGTAGCCGAATATGGTCGCCCCCTCGGTCCGGCCGGCCACTTTCTGCAGCTTGTCAGCCATGTTTTCGGCGTAGAAGATATTGTCCCCGAGAATGAGGCATACCTCGTCATCACCAATGAAGGATTCGCCGATGATGAACGCCTGGGCCAGCCCGTCGGGTGATGGCTGTGGCTCGTAGGACAGCGCCAGCCCCCACTGGGATCCGTCGCCCAGCAGGTTGCGGAACGCGGGAAGGTCCCGTGGCGTGCTGATGATCAGGATGTCGCGAATCCCCGCCTGCATGAGGGTCGACAGTGGATAGTAGATCATCGGTTTGTCGTATACCGGAAGCAATTGCTTGCTGATGGACATGGTCAGGGGGTGAAGTCGGGTGCCGGAGCCCCCTGCGAGAATGATGCCTTTTCTGGTCGATGTTCTGGATGGTGTCTTGGTCAAGGCTGTTGTTAAACTTCGATGGCGGGAGGCGGCATTATACCGATTATGTTGTCGATGGCATCCATCGGTCCTTAACAACAGTCCTGGTCTTTCAGTGTTAAACTTGAAGGGCTCTTGTTCAGCCAGGTTCAGCCATGTTCAATGCTTTCATTTTGCAACGGGCTCTGATCGTTCAACTGCTCGTTCGCGATGTTGAATCCCGTTACCGGGGTTCGGTTCTGGGCTTGTTCTGGTCTTTGCTTACCCCGATACTGCTTGTGGCGGTTTTCACTTTTGTATTCCGGTTTGTGTTCCAGGCGCGGTGGGATATTCAACTCGGCGGCGGAACGACCACGGTCAGCTTCGCAATGATGCTGTTCTCCGGGCTCCTGGTGCACGCAATGCTGGGTGATGTTCTGACTCGTGCGCCGTCAATCGTGACGGAGCATGTGAATTTCGTGAAGAAGGTCGTCTTTCCGTTGGAGGCGTTTGGTTGGGTAATCGTTGGCAGCGCGCTATTTAATTTTCTGGCTGGATTTGTGCTACTCCTGGGTTTGGTGGTCTTCGAACTGGGTCGTATTCCGCCGACTGCATTCTTTCTTCCGCTGATCCTGCTGCCGTATCTGGCAGTGCTCGTGGGGTTGGTTTGGTTTCTGTCTTCACTCGGCGTATATCTTCGTGACATTCGCCAGGTGACAGGGACTCTGACGACGCTGCTATTGTTTCTGAGCCCTGTGTTGTACCCACTTTCAAGGCTACCCGAGGGGATGCAACAGCTGCTGTTGATCAACCCGATCTCTCTGGTCGTCGTCCAGCTTCGCGTTGTTCTGATAGAGGGTCAGGTGCCTGATTTTGTTGCGCTTGGCTGGTACTGGCTGGTCGCTTTGGTTGTTTTGTCAACAGGATATCTCTGCTTTAAGCGATTGCGTCCTGGTTTTTCGGACGTCCTCTAGTGATCAGGGTTAGCAATGTCAGCAAGGTCTACCAGATCTGGCACACGCCGCTCAGCCGTCTATTGGTACCATTCGCGTTTAGATTCTTGCGACCGTTTTTCCCCGACTGGTACGAGTCGTTGTATCGGCGGAACTGTCAGAGTGTGCATGCCCTGCAGGATATCTCATTCGAATTGAACCGCGGCAGCAGCCTCGGGATCATTGGCCTGAACGGTAGCGGTAAGAGCACGCTGTTGCAGATCGTCGCCGGGACACTCAGGCCCACGACAGGCGAAGTGGTCATCGAGGGTCGAGTTGCGGCGCTCCTTGAACTGGGCAGCGGCTTCGATCCAGAGTTCACTGGCCGGGAAAATGTGCTCGTAAACGCGACGATTCTGGGGCTAACCCGTCAGGAACTACTGGAACGATATGACGCCATCGTCGCCTTTGCGGATATAGGCCCCTTTATTGATCAGCCGGTCAAGACCTACAGTTCCGGAATGGTCATGCGGCTTGCCTTCGCGGTTCAGGTACATGTCGACCCTGAAGTTCTGGTTGTAGACGAAGCGCTATCTGTTGGCGATGCCAGATTTCAGGCCCGGGCGCTGACTCGAATTGAAGCGATTCTGAGGGCTGGGACCACCTTATTGTTTGTCGGTCACGATCTGAATGTCGTCAAGGCGTTTTGCGATCAGGCATTGCTGCTGGATGGCGGAAGAATCGTTGAACGAGGGTTGCCAGAAGATGTCATCGCCCACTATCTGGCGCATCAGGCAACGTCGGGTGAGCCTCGGGAAATTACTGGGGCTGGCTTCACTCAATCGGGTTTTGGCATTCGACGAGCCGCAATCACGGGCTATGGCGACCATGCACAGCTGGCGTTTGATGATGTTCTGAACCTGGAGATCGACATGGAGCTTACGTCAGCGCCAGAGCATCCATTTCTGATCATCGATATTGTTGATCAGAAAGGGCTGCAGTTGACAGGTCGGCGAGTTGCTATCCCCCATGAGGCCGGCGGCCTGAAGCAGCTAAGGGTATCGGTGGCGTGCACCTTTCAGCAGGGCATCTATCGAATTCGCATGCGTCTTGTGGACGCGCCGAGTATCGAGTTGACGAGGCTCATTGGACGCTATGAGGGACTACTGTCATTTGAGATGGTTACCGATGTCCGCGATCGGTTTACCGGGCTATTTCCCGTTCCCATCAGCACTGAGTGGCAATGACAGGTCCGAAGTTCAATCTGTCAATCAGCGTGGTGGTCTATCGGTCAGATCATGATTTGTTGCGTGACGTGCTGGCTGCGCTCTCGGCGGCCGTCAGGCAGGCTTTGTCGAAAAACGTGATCGGAACGTGCAGGACCTGGTTGATCGATAACGGGAACGAAGGCGATTTCCTGGAGAAGCTGAGCGCTTCCGCGGGTCTGGCAGACTTGAACAGCCTGGTACTACACAATGATGCCAACATTGGCTTTGGACGTGCGCATAATATTGCGCTATGTGAGACGACCTCGGATTGTCATTTGATTCTGAACCCGGATGCGGTGCTGGAAGAGACCGCCCTGGTTGAAGGGCTGATGCATCTGGATCGCAATCCAAGGACCGTCATGGTATGTCCATTTGCGGAGGACCAGAACGGTGAACGTGCTTATCTATGCAAGCGGTACCCGTCCTGGCTGACACTGTTTGCCAGAGGCTTTTTGCCGCAATGGGCCAGACCGGTGGAGAGATTGGCCCGGTACGAATGCCAGGATTACCCGGATGATATTGCAACCCATAATGTCGAGATCGTCAGCGGCTGCTGCATGCTTGGACGAACCTGCGCGTTGAAGCAGGTCGGCGGCTTCGATGAAGCCTACTTCCTGTATTTTGAGGACTTTGAGCTCTCGTTGGCGCTGGGCCAGAATGGCTCAATCGATTACGTCCCATCGATGCGGATCGTGCACCATGGTGGCAGGACTTCCAGCAAGGGACTGGGTCATATCGGCATGTTTGGTCGTTCGGCGTTGCGGTTTTTCCGCAACAATGACTGGAGATGGATGTAAGGCCAGACGAGGGAAGCGGTAATGCAAAGGCCTTGAGTTAGGGTGCAGTCCCTAGAAAAATTCCTCGCCGAGTTCCTGGTTCAGAGGTTGGCGATAGGGCTGCCAGTTATTGAGTCCAGAAGAAAAGATGGGGCGGGTGACCTGGCTGCTGCTTGCTGTCCGCACATGCCTTCTGGTTTCGTGGAAGGCCAGGCAGCCCGGTTCGAAAGGAAGATTGCAGTCGTTCAACAGTTTCCGGATGCTCCGCCCGGGATCAGTCACCAGCGCTTCGTAGCTCAGATCGACAATGCGCCCGGGGAATAGCCGGTGCCAATGTGCCATCAATTCATCTTTCGCCTGCTGAATGGCCCTGACGTGGGCTAGCGTAAAACTGAATTCATTTCCTACCGCAAATCGGGTCTTGTAACAGGAAAAGATATTCGACTTTGGGTCTCGGTCACAGTGCACGATAGTTGCCTCGGGGAGCGCCGTGGCAATGGCCCAGATGTACTCGTAGTTCTGGGGCATCTTGTCGACGATCACGCCAGTCTTGCCGCCGGCCACTTCGATACGTCGCAGGTATGCGCTTCTGACTGTGCGGAGAAACGCATGGTCCACTTGTTCGCGAAGGTCCGTGATGCTCTCCATGTCGCGTCCTGCCATGGCATCGACGATGGCATCAGCCATCGCAGTCGTCTCCCCGAGGGAATTCACTGCGCTATGGGAGACGAGAATCTGTTCAACCAGCGTCGTTCCGCTGCGCGGCATACCCAAAACGAAGATGGGGCGAACGCCCGCTACCGCCTCCTTCAGAGTGTGAGTACGTCCGAAGTCCTCTTCGAAGGCACTGCCATACTGTGCCAGCAAATCCAGTTTGAGTGGCGTGGGGTCGTTTTGGCTGCCAGCCATTTCGTGGTTGCCAGCTTTCAATTGCTCAAATGCTTGCTCATAGTTTCCTCGTTGTTCCTGAAACTCCGCCAACGAGAAGTGTAGCGATGAAGCACCCTGTGGGGTGGTCCAGGGTGCGTCCAGCAGTGCCAGCATTGCTGCCGCCTGGTCCCCAGAAATGGAGTATCCCACCAGCCGGGTGAGTTGATACCATGCGTGTTGGGGCAACTGTAACTGCCGGTCTTGCTCTGATGGAATGGATTTGATCACTGTCTCAAAAAGTACTGCCGCTTCTCCCGGATTGCCAGTCTGGCTCAGGAGGATGGCAAGGCTGTATACGGACGCCATGGACCAATCGAGTTCAATCGCTCTCTTGTAAGCAAGAACTGCACCTTCCCAGTTTCCGAGTTCCGTCTCGCTGTTGGCGATACCATGAAAGAGCGCGGCCTGTTCGACCGGGTCCCGGGTCTGATTGACGGCTCGCATGGAGACCTTGATGGCAGTGACATTGTCGCTGGCATGGCGAAGCAGTAAGGATTTCAGTTTAAGAGACTCGAAATCCCGGGGTGCCAGCTTCAGTGCGCGTGCGCAGGCCCGGTTGGCCGCGGCAAGATCGCCCTTCTGATACTGGCTCAGTGCCTCGCGCCGGTACTTGCTGAGTTTGTCCAGTTTCATGCAGACTCCTGTTGTGCAGGAGAGATTAACATGGTCTCCGTGACTTTCATGGAAGTTCTGGCCGCACGCTGTGCCGTCCGGAAAACTTCCCGGCACGACAACGGCGTGCCCGACCCTGGCACGCTGAGGGCTCCTTGAGTATTCCGTGGTTCGCATGGAAATTCTGATAGAATTTGTGCTTTCTGAGCACACCATCAAATGGCGGACAAACCTGTGGAACAGACGGCACAGCGGCCTATGCTCATCGGTGACTTGCTGATCGCAAGGAACCTCGTAAGCGCCGCGGACGTGGACCGGGCCCTTCAGGCGCAGGCGAGGGTCGGCGGACGGCTCGGTGCGCTGCTTATGCGTGGCGGCGCCATTTCAGAAGATGTGCTGTTGCGTTGCCTCGGTGAACAACTGGGGTTGCCGGTGCTTGGCCAGGACATGCAGGAGCCCGCAGTCGGTGAACTGATCCAATTCACGACAGATCGAGGGCTGCACAGGGAGTGGCTGCTCGACCAACAGGTCCTGGTCTGGGAAGCAGAAGACCGGCTTTGGTACACTGCGACGGATCTGATGTCTGTTTCGACCCGGGAGTCCCTCAGCCAAAAGTTGGGAAGCCATCGGCTCAGTCCGTGTCTGGCGCCTGCGCAGACAATCAGTCGGCTGCTTGGTTACCTCAAGCCTGACAGCCAGGGAGGCGAGAATCTGCAGATGTTGCTGGAGATGGCCGAAGAGGCTCCCACGGTGGAATTGGTCAACAACGTGCTGGCGCAAGCGGCGGACAGCAATGCGTCCGACGTTCATATTGAACCGGAACCGGATGGCTTCAAGATCAGGCTGCGAATTGATGGGGTCTTGCATGCACGTCACCATCTGCCTCGAGAACGTTTCAATGCGGTTGTATCGAGGATCAAGCTGATTTCTAACATTGATATTGCCGAGCGACGCCTGCCACAGGGGAGGCCGCAGAAGCGTATGCAGCAGCGTTGAGACGGAACCCGTACCTTGCTGACGTCTGGTCAGCACTGGGCACATGTCAACGAATGCTTGGTGACCTCAACGAAGCCTTGAGGCATCAGCTACGTGCGCTTGAAATGCAACCGTTGTTGCTTCAGGCCCTGGCGGAGGTGGCAGCCATTTACGAGATCCGTGGCGATCAGGTCGGAGCACTTGAGTCGATTGAATCAGCGCTCGAGATCGGACCCGAGAATGTCCCCGTCCTGCAACTTTACGCCAACACACTCGGCAATTTTGGGCGAGTCGAGGAGTGCCTGGCGGTCTGTGAGAAGATCACTGACATCGATCCTCTGAACATTGGTGCGTTTTGGCAGATGGCGTATCTCGGATATTTCGATTCAGATCAGAAGATCGAACGACTCGAATCATCACTAGACAAGATTGAACGGAGCCTGCCCAGATCGGAATCCGCCGCTCGAGCCAGGCTTGACTATATTCGCCATAGTGCCTACAAGAGCATGGGTGCTCATGATAGGACACGTCAGTATCTTCATCATGCCAACACAAAGATGAGGCGTAGCTACCGGTACGACATTGAATGGGAACGCAGCCGGATTGAGCGAATCAAACAGAACTTTGAGGCTTTGAGTCATCTGGTCGAGAGCGAAACCGGGCTCAGTGATGAGCGAGAGATTTTTGTGATTGGTATGCCGAGATCAGGGACCTCTCTGACCGAGCAGATCATCGCCGCCCATTCGCAGGTTTACGGTGCGGGTGAGCAGATCGTGCTGGACAAGATACTGGCAGATTGCTGGAGCAATCGGGAGTACCAGTACGACACTGAATTCCTGCGCCATCTGGCGGAACGCTATAGATCCTCAATGAGCGCCTACCAACTGAATGGCATTCGTTTCGTGGTTGACAAGTATCCCCATAACTTCCTGCACGTCGGCATGATCAGGTACTTGTTTCCGGGGGCGAAGGTCGTGCACAGTGTTCGAAACCCGATGGCCACTTGCTTCTCGATTTACGAACATTTCTTTGACTCGACCGGTCATGGTTACTCGAATGACCTTGAAGAGATTGGTGAGTTTTTCTCACTCTATTCGGATCTGATGGCCTTTTGGCACCGGGCACTACCCGGATTCATATACGATCTTAGCTATGAAGCGTTGACGGAGAACCTGGTCGCCGAGGTGGAGAACCTCCTCGAATTCCTTGGGCTCCCCTGGGAACCTGGATGCGTGGAATTCCACAACAACGAGCGTGCAGTCAGAACCCTGAGTCTGCAGCAGGTGCGGTCTCCGATCCACCGTCGCTCGATCAATGTATGGCAGGACTACAGGGATGACCTGTTGCCGCTAATACGGGTTCTGGAAGCCCACGGCCTGGCCTAGCCTTATTGTCTTCCACAAGCATTGTCCATCCCGTTGTCCATCAGCCATTGTCTGGTGGCCCGTGAGCCAGTAGCATCCCCGACCGGAGTCCTTGAGGTGTTTCCTGATATATGACTGCTTGCAGAGTGCTATTTTATCGACACTTCGACCAGTTCAGCGGTGGTCAACAGAAGGTGCGCGATTACTATGCTCACCTGGAAGCAGACGACCGCTACTGTCCCGCGATTAGCTTTTCGGAGAGTTCCGTCTGGGATGTCACAAATCCCTGGCCGACTCGCCTGAAGGAGGCTGAGACCATGTTTGATCCAGACCGTTATGACTGCCTGTTTCTGGCAGGGATGGACTGGCAAGCATACGAAAGCGTCGGAATTATCCCGGACAAACCGGTGGTCAATCTGGTGCAGCATGTCCGGCATGCCGACCCCCAAGCGAACGTCTATCCGTTTCTGCGCCACCGCGCCATTCGCATCTGTGTCAGTTCGCAGGTGGCAACGGCAATTCGTTCGACCGGCCTGGTCAATGGACCGGTGGTGACTATCGCCAACGGGATTGACCTGCCGATGCTCGGAACCGGCAAGAAGGCTGATGTTTTCATTGCGGGCAGGAAGAACCCGGAGCTTGCGCTTGCACTCCGTTCGGCATTGTCGTCGACATCGACAATCTGTCACACAGAACCGATACCCCGAGATGAGTTCCTGGTTTCCATGGCGGGAGCACGGATTGCAGTGTTGCTGCCCGACCCGACCGAGGGCTTCTTCCTGCCGGCACTGGAAGCCATGGCGCTGTGTGATCTGGTGGTTGTCCCGGATTGTATTGGCAACCGCAGCTTTTGTCGTGACTTTGAGCGCGACCCGGTTGCGGGCAACTGTCTCATGCCAGAATACCGTCTTGAAGACCTGGTTCAGGCGACATCACAGGCATTGGGCCTGTTAGGGGATTCGGAACTGCTTGAACAAATTCAGCGAACAGCCCAGGAAACTGTCGGCAGGCATTCACTGGCTCGTGAACGCCGACAGTTTCTGGAACTGATGTCATCGCTCGACACATTGTGGGCAGGGACATGACGACTCGCCTGCTTATGGGCCTGCCCAGGTCGGGAACCACGCTTGTATGTCATTTGCTGAACCGGGCCGCCAACACGGTGGCACTGCATGAACCGATCGCCGGGGGAGTGTTCGATGGTGCTTCCAACCGAAGGGAGAGCCCACGATATCAGGCGGTGCGTCGCATCGAGGATTTTGTACAGGAGACCCGGGCATCCTTGCTCTCGGTCGGCGAAGCGCGCAGCAAGTCAGCCGCCGGCGTGATTCCCACCAACCCGGTCGCTGAAAAGGCAGGTATCGATGGCCTGCGGCGCGAGGCCGTTGAGTTGGGGCGGATGCTGGTGGACAAGCCTCTGTCGACGGACTTTGTCCTTTTGATCAAGCACAACGCGCTCTTTACGGCACTGTTGCCGGAGTTGGTGGAGAAATTTCCCTGCTACGCTATTGTCCGCAATCCGCTCGCGGTTCTTGCATCCTGGCAGACCGTACAGCTACCAATTCAGCGAGGCCGGATTCCTATGGGCGAACGTTTCGACGAGGGATTGAAGGTCTCGCTGGAGCGTACGCAGGGGGTGCTGGCGCGTCAAATTGCCATCATGGGGTGGTTTTTCAA
>JAQBUI010000160.1 GCA_027624035.1 Pseudomonadota bacterium
AATCGTTCACCGGCGTGCTTTCGAACGGTGGAACCGTGCCAGGTCAGGTCCCCCCAGATCACCATTGAACCTGCTGGCGCTGTGACCGGATAGGCACGCTCGGCCCAGTGTTCGGTCTCCATCGGCGAAGGATATCGATGCCACTTGTGACTGCCCGGCACAAACGTCAGCGCACCATCATCCGCCGAATAGTCCGTCACCAGATAATTGAAGTTGGCACTCATCGGCTCTGGCGGGGCGGTCTTGCGGGAGAAATCCCAGTGGTCCTGATGGATCGGTGTCCTTGCCTCACCGGGCCCTTTGATCCAGCCGTCAAACAGCGACAGGATGCAGTTGTGGCCGAGCAGATGCTGGATCAGGCCGAGGCCGGCTGGATTCATCAACAACTCTTCAAAGGCCGGGTTCTCCCACAGGATCAGTCGAAAGATCTGGTTCGCATCCTTCCACGTCATACCATCCGGCGAGGGTTCGCCAAACCGGTCCTTGACCACTTCGAGCAGCGCTTCGCGAATCTTTTGATGAAATTCAGGTGGACCCACTTTCTCTGGTGGGATCACGGTAAAGCCGAACACATCCAGCTCCGCCAGGTTCTCGATCAAATCCAGTTGTTTCAGTTCTCTGTAAAGTTCAGTGGTCGCGCCCATGTCCGGCAGGTTGCCGTCACTAAACGACACATCAATTAGTTCACCCTCTGCTCTGGACGCTATCTCAGACATTGCCTCACTCATTTCTTACCCCTCATGTTGCTTGACTAGCCGGTGACCAGGATCGCTTCACGCATCGTATTGAATATCAATGAGATTTCCTCGGCTGAAATGATCAGCGGTGGCGATGACACCAGGATGTCACCGATATTCCTCAGCCAGACGCCAGACTCATAGCAGCGTTTGCTGGCCTCGGCCCCTCGCTGCATCGGCGCCCCTTCCCGGGGTGCCATTTCGACCGCGCAGATCAGCCCCATGCATCGCACATCAATGACATTAGGCAGCTCCGCGAGCGCCAGCGCGGAATCCATCCAGTGATCGTTCAGTTCCAGCCCGCGGGTGAACAACCCTTCTGACTCATAGATATCCAGGGTCGCGAGGCCAGCAGCACAGGCAAGCGGATGCCCGGAATAGGTGTAACCGTGAAACAGTTCCACCCCGGCTGCCGATTCCGACATGAAGCTGTCATAGATGGCATCCGACACCAGGACGCCCCCCATGGGCACCGTGGCATTGGTGATGCCCTTGGCCGTGGTAATCATGTCCGGCACCACCCCAAAACGGTTGGCCGCACAACTCGCGCCGATGCGCCCGAAGCCCGTGATCACCTCATCGAAGATCAGCAGAATCCCGTTGGCATCGCATATCTCACGCAATCGTTTCAGATAGCCTTCGGGCGGAAGGTGAACACCCCCCGCTCCACCCACTGGCTCGACAATCACCGCAGCGATGGTATCTGCCCCATGCAGGTCAACGAGCCGCTGCAGGTCATCGGCCAGTTCCATTCCATGGGGCGGCAGACCGCGTGAAAACGCATTACGCTTGATATCATGAGTGTGCCGGAGATGATCGGCACCCGGCAGCAACGGTCCGAACTGATTCCGGTTCTTGACCAGACCACTTACGGAGAGGCCTCCAAAACCCATGCCGTGATAGCCCTTTTCACGTCCGATGAGACGCGTCCTCGATCCCTCACCCCGAACCTTCTGGCAGGCGAGCGCAATCTTCAGCGCGGTGTCGACCGACTCGGACCCAGAGTTGGTAAAAAACACATGGTTGAGGGGGTCCGGGAAGTGCTGAATCAGGCGCGACGCAAACTCGAACGCCAGCGGATGCCCGGAATTGAAAGAGTGGGCAAAATCGAGCTGCTCGAGTTGAGCCGCGATCGCATCGTTGATCTGCTGCCGCTTGTGACCGGCATTGACGCACCAAAGACCCGCCGAACCATCCAGGGTTCTGTGGCCATTCGAGTCGGTGTAGTACATGCCATCTGCCGCCACAATGAACCTGGGATGCGCTCTAAAATCCCGGTTAGCGGTAAACGGCATCCAGAATGCATCCAGTGCTTCTGGCGTCAGATTGTGGTCTATGACGGTCATATGATCTACCCCGCGAACATCAGGCCCCATTCTGTCACAAGCGACCCCCGGTTTCTCTTTCCCGTCTCAGGCCAGATCCGGGACGGGTGTGAACAACACCGACCCTCACCCGACCCATCGGCGCGACCGACTTGCATGGGAACCCCCGCACGGCCGATGATGGCCCTGGTCGCTGTGTCGGAATGAATCATGCCAGTCAAATCTCCACTTCCTTGCTGTCTTGTGCTGCTCCTGCTATCACTATCGGCTCATGGGGCGAGCGCCCCAAAGATCACTCACGGGGTATCCTCAGGTGATGTCACGGCTTCCTCGGCCGTCATCTGGTCCCGCGGTGATCAGCTGGCTACCATGAACGTCCGAGTTCAACCGGCAACGGCCTCGGCCACCGATGCACGGGTCGTGTCCATAGCGGCTGTGCAGGACACGGATTTCACGGCACGGGTCACCCTGGATGGGCTCTCTCCGGACACCATCTATCGCTACGATGTCTGGTTTGAGGCAGAAGGGAGTCGGTCCGAACACGCATCCGGATTATTCCGGACCGCGCCGGCCCCGGACCAGGACCGTCCGGTCTCACTGATCTGGAGCGGCGACCTTGGGGGGCAACGCTATTGCCGACAGTTGGAAGGCGGCTATCGAATCTTCAAACCAATGGCGGAGTTCCGCGCCGACTTCTTCGTAGCCAACGGTGACATGATCTATGCCGATAACGACTGCCCGGAGAACGGGATCGAGCCGGGATGGCGTAATGTTGCCGCAAGCTTTCCCGGCATTGCCGACCCGTCAGTGGACTGGATGGACCCCGCCGCCGTCCGGAAGGTGTTTGATGCCCACTGGCGCTACAACCGGGAAGACCCCTTGTTCCAGACGTTTCTCGCGAGCACGCCCACGTACTCCCAGTGGGATGACCATGAAGTGATCAATGATTTTGGCGGCCCGTGGAGCGACTATCCTCCCCAGGGCGAGCGTCACGGGTATCCGAACGTGGTGGCCGCGGGCCTCGCGTCTTTTTTTGACTACCATCCGATCGAACGTCAGCAGGACGATCCGGACCGAATCTACCGGTCCTATCGCTGGGGAAAACATCTTGAACTGTTCATTCTGGATGCGCGCTCCTATCGGAGCCGGAACACCGACCCCGATACACCAGACAAGACGATGCTCGGCGCCAGCCAGCTTGCCTGGCTCCAGCAAGCCATCTCCCGGTCGTCAGCCACGTGGAAGATCATCAGCAGCAATGTGCCACTTTCAGTAGCGACGGGCAGCGGTGCCGACCGGTTTGGGCGCGATGCCTTCGCCAACGGGGCCGGTTCGGCTCGGCCGGACGATCTTGCCACCGCCAGCGGATTCGAGACCGAGCTGCTGACGCTGTTACAGAGGCTCGACTCGCTGGACGTGAAGAACCTGGTGTTCATCTCCACGGACGTACACTTTGCGGCACAACTGCGTTACGAGAAGGACTTCGACAATGACGGTGAACCGCTGCTGTTCCATGAATTCCTGAGCGGACCACTGTCCGCCATCCGCAGCCCATCACCACCTGCGTTCGACCCCACATTGAATCCCGTGGTGCTGTACGCCGAGGGTGGCATTTTCAACTATGGTACGGTCCGCATCACCACCGACGGGGCACCTGTTCTGACGACAGACATCCGTGACCAGTCGGGGCGTATCCGTCCGGGGTCACAACTGGTACTTTCGCCCCGGGAATAAAACGAGTGGTTCAATCCTCCGGCAACGCCTCGAACTCGAGGCGTTTTGTCTCGAACCACGCCTTCATGTCATCGGGGCGTTGCATCAGTTTCTGAACCTCGGCCATCGCCTTCATGTGGGCAGCGTCCTGCTTCTGATGCATCTCCCGTCCGTGTTGCTGGCTCAGTTGTGCTATTTCTTCAAACGTCTCTGCGCGGAACTGCTGTTCACATGCGCCGCCCAGTTGCTGACACGTCATCGTCTTCATCCGTACCCCCTTTCTTTGGTTTCTTCTTCAAAAGACCATTAGCGTGT
>JAQBUI010000068.1 GCA_027624035.1 Pseudomonadota bacterium
TGGATCTCGCTCCCAATACCCAGCGCTTCAGGCGGCAGGATCACGAGACCCCTCGACACAAAGCTCCGCTTCAGATCAGACATCAGATTTTCGCTGCCCCCTGCCATCAACTTTGATCACCGCCCTCTGGCCTTCATCCTCATGCCTTGCTATCAGGATCACCCGGGCACCCTCACCGGCAAAGACATCCCTGGTAGTCTCACCGATGCCACTGTTGCCACCGATAACCATCGCTGTTTTGCTTCCAGTTTACCTGCGATGGATTCTCCAAACCGTTGATTCAGCCGATGGTACGCGACTATGCGTTCAAACGGAAAAGCTGACAAACGGAAACGGACTGTCCCTGACCCACGCGAACAATCCGCCCATCAATATTGGGCAACCACACGGCGGGGTCCGGTGTCCCGACTTGCGGCTGCAATATTGACGGTTTGATCCCGGACGCAGGGCTTCGTAAACTGTACACATGTCAGAATCCAACCAGACAGGACCCGATGCCGACACCGACAAAGCACGCCGAAAGCTGCTCCGAGTCGCGGCGTGGGTACCACCTATGATTGTTGCCTCTGTGTCCGTCGGAACCCGACACGCGATCGCATGGTCATGTACACCGGGCGACCCCTGCATGCCAGACTGCGGTGGCTGTTGCGTGCCTGAGACCGCCTGTGCTCCGGACAAACCCTGTATGCCTGTTGCCTGAAGCCAGATTGACTCGCCCTCGAGTCCCACAGCGCAGGGGAACGCTATAGCGCTAAATAGAGGAAATCTGCAGGCATCGGTAGAAACAGGCTACTTTCGCTGAGTCAGGAGAACGAAATGGCACCAACAGTAACCCACGCCAGCTACTACGACGATGCCTACACCACCCGCCTCACTACAGAAATTGTTGGAATCGAGGGAGCATCCATAGTCCTTGCCAACACGATCTTCTATCCGACAGGGGGTGGCCAGCCTGGCGACACGGGTCAACTGACCACGAACGACGGTCGCACCATGACCATCATCGATACCGTCAAGAGTCGAGACACGGGCGAGATCACCCACGAGGTCGAATCACCTGGCCACGGCCTGACCATGGGTAGCACCGTCCAAATCGAACTCGACTGGGACCGACGCTACCGCCACATGCGCATGCATACGGCGATGCACCTGTTGGGCTCTCTGATCCCGGCGCCAGTCACAGGCGGTCAAGTCGGTTCCGAGAAGAGTCGACTTGACTTTGACGTCGGCGACCAGCAACTGGATAAGGAACAACTCACAGCCAGCCTGAACGCCCTGATCTCGACCGGACATGAACTGGTGATCAGCGCCATCACCGATGCCGAACTGGACGCTAACCCCGAGCTGGTTCGTACCATGTCTGTCCAGCCGCCAAGAGGTTCCGGCACCATCCGTATGATTCAGATTCCGGGGGTCGACTATCAACCCTGCGGCGGCACTCACGTCCGTAATACCGCCGAAATTGGTGAGGTGCGGGTATCCAAAATCGAGAACAAGGGGCGACAGAACCGACGGGTACATCTCATATTTGCGTAAGGCCTGAACGCCCCTGTGTCGGCGTCGACACAGGCGTTCCCCCTGCGTTGGCCTCCTGCGTCAGGCCCCCACGCTATTGGACATAGGACTCCGTGAATGCCGAATAGACCAGCGTGCGAAGGTCCCGCCGCAGGTTCAGGCGGGCGTCAGTGCCAATGACCTGGGTCATGAATACCACCGCCAGCCGTTCCGCCGGATCAATCCAGAATGCCGTGGATGCGGCACCGCCCCAGAAAAAACTCCCCTTTGGTTCCAGGCAGCCGCGTCCTGGCGGTATCGACTGTGACGCCGCAGCCGATCGAAAAACCGACCCCGCCATAACCTGCTTCCGTAAACAGGCCCAGTGAAGGCACCATGTCCGTCATCAGTCGGTTATCCGGCAGCATGTTCTGGCTGAACATCGCCACCGTCTTCGGGCTGAGGATCCGGGCGCCATCCAGCGAGCCCCCGTTCAGCATCATCTGGCAGAACCGCATATAGTCCGACGTGGTGGAAACAAGCCCGCCACCACCGCTTTCCAGTTTCGGCGGCGCCGCGTAGGTGGAAGCACCAGCATCGTCCTGCAAACGCAGCCCACCGCCCGCTTTCGGCTGATAGCACGACGCAAACCGGTCGATCTTGTCCGGACTCACATGAAAGGCCGTGTCGTTCATCTGCAGCGGAGCGAACAAACGGGTGCGGAGAAACTCACCGAAGGTCTGGCCGGACAGCTTCTGAACCAGATATCCCATCACGTCGATTGAGACTGAATAGTTCCACATTTCGCCGGGTGAGAAGTCGAGCGGCAGTTTGGACAGTTGTTCAATAAACCCCTCCAGGCCGCCCGGCGTCTGCAGATCACCTACCTGCAGCTGACGATAGGCTGCATCAACGCTGGTTCTGGACATGAACCCATAGGTCAGCCCGGAAGTGTGCGTCACGAGATCAATGACCTTCATCGGGCGGTTGGGGCGAGTGGTCATGAACTGACCGGCCGCATCAGATACGAGCCCCGGCACACCGGATGCGTAGACACCCAGATCCTTCCATGACGGGATGTGGAGGTGCACGTCGTCGTCCAGGCCGAGTTTGCCCTCTTCTACCAGCATCATCAGCGCAACCGCAGTGATGGGCTTGGACATTGAATAAATGCGGAACAACGCATCCTCTGCCATGGGCTTGCCGCGCTCGAGGTCCATCGAACCGGCCACACTGCTATGGGCCACTTCACCATCCCGACAGACCATGGTATGGAAGCCGGGCAGTGCACCACTGTCGACATATCGCTCGGTCATGATCTGATCGAGTCGGGCCAGCCGATCAGAGGACAATCCCACGCTCTCAGGTTTCGCCACTTGCTTTTCCTCATTGTGATTGAATGCGAGTCCTTTCTATCACAGATGAGGCGTCCTGTGCTCGCTTCAAACACAGGGCTCAGGCAGCTATGAGCGTGGCCCGGTCAGCGCAGGCTCTACCCTTGATTCGGTGCCCGGGCAGACCGAAGACGCTTCAATTCGGCCTGTTCTGCCTGGGCCTTCTCCCAGATATGCCGGGTGGACTCTGCCGGCCCAAAGGCGCTGGGAGGCATCAGGATGGCCCGCTGATGCTCGGTGAGATTGGGATAGTTGTCCCCGTTGTAATAACAGGGGCTCCACGCCACCGCGTGCGGGCAATACTTGTAGAAGATGGTCCGGCGTTCGCCCGCACCGCGCCAGGGCACGGTGCCGTGGGCGCAGGCCTCCGTAAAGATGATCGCGTCACCGGCCGAGACACTGACCCGGTCGACACATTCAGGGATATCATCCTGGGTATGGCTGAGCTTCCAGTCAGACGGAAGCTCCAGATTGGCCTTGTGACTGCCTGGAATGCACGCAAAACCACCGGTACCGGGCTGGACCGTATCCAGTTCAAACGCCACCGCCACCAGGCCATTGAAGAACCGGCCATTGCTGTAGCGGTAGTAACACTGGCCGCCATCCGTCGGACCGACCAGGTCGGTCTTGCCACCGGCGCCCTGACCACCACCATGCAGGTACAATTTGCGATTGCTGTTTTCGCTGTCAATCTTGATGTAGTCATGATCCAGTCGATAACCCACGCCCAGCAGGGTCTCAAGGTATGGGGTGATCGTTGGCAAATCAATCAGGTCAATATACGGCCCGCCCCACTCCAGCATCGAGGGCGACGCCCATGCAGGATCGTCCGGCGAACTGAACACCGTGCGATCTGACCCCAGATGCTTGCTGTTGCCGCGATGGGCCTCCAATCGCTCGGCCAGGTCCTGAACCTGCGCGGGGGTCAGTGCATTACGCACCACCAGATAGCCGCGAAGATCGAACAGGTATTTCTCATGGTGATTCATCTCAAACTCCATCTATTCCAGGCTTGAATCTATTTGGCCAATGCTGTGGCCAAATGCGTACATCAGCCGAACGTCTGGCTGAAACATGGGTTAAAACTTCCTGACGGTCTGGTCCGGAACGCTTTCCGGCTAACCTGCGGCAAGCTCCTGTCGCTCAGGCAGGGACGACGCAGCACCTGGCCGGGTCACGCTGACCGACGCCGCCAGATTCGCGAGCTCCACTGCATCGCGGAGCGATGCGTCTTCATGCAGCGCCGCCGCGAGGTAGCCCACAAAACAGTCCCCTGCTCCGGTTGAATCGACCACCTCAACGGGCCTGCCGGCCGATCTGATTCGCTCGTCACCGGACACCGCCAGCACACCGTCGGACCCGAGGGTGACCACCAGTACACCAGAAAAAGATTCGGGCACCGCAGCCCCGGACAATACCGGCATCAATGGGGTCTCGAAAATCATTTCGAACTCGTGCTCGTTGACCACCAGTACGTCAGTATTGTCCAGCAGACCGGGCGGCATGGGAGCCACCGGCGACGGATTCAGAATCGTCCGGGCACCCGCCTGCCTGGCGGCCCGGAATGCAGCCAGGGTGGCGTCCACAGGTGTTTCCAACTGGGCCATGACAATGTCCCCGCCGTCCAGCGAGAGGCCATCAACACTGTCGACATGAACGTGCTGGTTGGCACCCAGCACAACGATGATCGAGTTCTCGCCCTGCGCGACCACAATCAGCGCCGTTCCCGTCGGTACGTCTTCAATACTGACAACCCGTGATACATCGACTCCCGAGTTGGACAGGTAGCCGCGCAACTCGGCGCCTGCGGCATCCTTTCCCGTGCAGCCGATCATGGCAACATCCGCACCGGCTCTTGCAGCAGCGATGGCCTGGTTTGCCCCCTTGCCACCGGGATAGTAGGCGAGGTCCTTGCCCATCAGCGTTTCCCCAGGCCGCATATGACTGTCGCTGGTGGCAACGATGTCCTGATTGATTCCACCGATCACATACACTGTCATGGTGGGCCCCTCCCTCTTTATGGGTTTACTTCGCAAATCATACCCGGTCTGCCGCCGATGTCAGTGTCGCAGCCGGTGTCCACCGTCCAGATTGAGCACCTCGCCAGTGAAATAGGAACCAGCACGGCTACACAACATCACCGCCACACCGGCGATGTCCTCCAGCCCGCCGTAGCGGTGCGCCGGAATTCTCTCCAGCTCCTGCCTGAATGATTCCGCCTCAGGGTCCTTCCAGGCGCCCCGGGTCATTTCAGAATAGAACCGCCCCGGTGAGATCGCGTTCACCCGGATGTGGTCGTCAGCCAGAGCCAGCGCGAGTTGCGGCGTCATGTGCTCCAGGGCCTTCTTGCTGGTGGAATACGCCATCACGTGCTTGAAGATTTCACTTGCCGCCACCGAACTGATGAAGATAACGCGCGCCGGGTCGTCGACGGTCGCGTTGGCCTTGAGCAGGTCACACAGCGCCTGGGTCAGAAACACTGGCGAACGCAGATTCAGGTCCATTGTCATGTCCCAGGATTGCGGCGTCATGCGTTCAAACAAGCCGCCGGTCCCGACCCCGGCATTGTTCACCAGCACATCAATGTGGCGCTCTTTCTCGTGTAATTGCCCCGCCAGTGCTTCCACCCCGTCCAGGGTACTGAGGTCCCCGGCCAGGGCGATACAGTCGCCGCCGTACCCGGCAGACAACTCCGCGGCCTTTGCCTTCAGGGCATCTCCTGACCTCGCTGTGATATAGACTCGCCCCGCGCCGGCGGCCAGAAAGCCCTCGGCCATATAGCTGCCGAGCCCGCTGGAACCGCCTGTTACCACGCAGACCTTGCCCTTCATGGAGTACAGGTCTTCGATTTTCATGATATCCCCCTGGCGACATCTCGGCCGACTTGTTTGACCCGAATGCTAGCACCCCGGCCGGCGTCTTCTCAAAACAGGGCCCGTCAGAACTCCCCCAGTAATGAACCCGGCGAGGGCCCTGGACAACAGATGACCTGCCTTGACCGTCGAATCGACAGATAGGCAGCAGACAATCGGAAATGTTATTCTCGGGCCCGGAAAACAGGCGAGGACAGTTCATGAAGACCAGACTATCTGACGACGAAAAACGGGCGTTCTACAAGGACGGCTTCTTTGTGCTGCGGGAACTGATCCCGGAGGAGCTTGTTACGGCCGCCCAGGCGCGGTACCGGTCGGCGCGACCCGGCGAAGATCTGACCCATGCTCCTGAGTTCACCGATCTGGTGAACAAGTCACCGCTCACACCGATCATGCGTGAACTGATGGGCGAGTTCGACCCGCCTTCCGCGACGCGTCATATCGTCCGGCCAAAGAACCAGAAGCCGGGCGACCACTTCGTCGCGCTGGGATACCGGGACAAGGACCTTCCCTACTACGGCACCGACCTGCACATGGACGGCCAGGCGGTTTTTCGGACGCCCCAGGAACCTGCCGTCGGGACGCCGGAAGAAATCTACAAACAGTACATTTCGACCGGACGAAAGGGTGATATAGGCCGATGCGCAGACAACATCGGCGTCAACTATGCACCACTGTTTCACGACCCGGGGATGACCAACTCCCTGGGCGGATTTACGGCATTCCTGTTCGTCTGTCTGAGCGACCAGACCATGCCCGGTGGTGGCCAGACCAACGTCCTGCGTGGCGGCCACCACGCCGCAGAACGATTCTTCAGATGGCAACACAGCGTCAACGGTTGCCTCGGCCCCGAGGGCCCGGGTTGGCCCCGGCTGAATCACGACGTGCCGAATCGCTGCGGCTATCGGCATCTGCCGGACAGAATGTATGAGGAGTTCATTGATGAAACCGCAGAGTGCACGCCGGACGGACGGCGCTGGCCACGGCCGACCCCGGTATTCATGAGCCCGGGCGATGCCACCATCGCCATGTACCACATACCCCACGGCGGTTCGCGGAACGAAAACGGCAACAGTGCCCGAAAAAGCCCCATCTTTGCGCTGGTCAACAAGAAACGTCAGCCGAACAAGGTCATGGCGGGCAATTCCGACCACCCGGACAGAGCCTGGGACGGCAGTTTCCTTGAGTTCGAGGAAGGTAACGACCCTTATGAGCGATCCAGATATGCGCTGTGCAATATGTATCACGAGTGGGATGGCATGACCGAGATTGTCGCCCAGGAGCGAGCGAAGGAACGTGATTCCGAGTCCGCCCCGGCGCAACGCCAGGGTTCGGCCGGATGATCCGGCTGCCGGGCCCGCCAGCCCGGTTCGGGGCTCCCAGCGCGGCGACTTGACCCGGCAGGGGCGGTATACTCGCAAGTCCCCTTGCTCCGGTCAGCCGCCATGCACGTCCACTACGAGAGCCTGAACTTCGGCTTTGACGAAACCCTCTGTCTGCTGCAGGAGCAGGTCAACCGATTTGCGGCCAGCGAGATTGCGCCACGCGCGGCAGACATCGATCGCCTGAACGAATTCCCCGCTGATCTCTGGCGCAAGATGGGTGACATGGGGTTGCTCGGCATCACCGTCGCCGAGGAATTTGGCGGCGCGGGGCTCGGTTACCTGGCCCATTGCCTGGTGCTGGAAGAGCTGGGCCGTGCCTCTGCCTCGGTTGCCCTCAGCTATGGAGCTCACTCCAACCTGTGTGTGAACCAGATCTTCCGAAACGGCACCGACGCCCAGAAGAAAAGGTATCTGCCTGGCCTCGTGAGCGGGGAGCATGTGGGTGCACTGGCGATGAGCGAACACAATGCGGGCTCGGACGTGGTCAGCCTGCAACTGGGCGCCCGGCGCGACGGCGACCATTACGTGCTCAATGGCAGCAAGATGTGGATCACCAACGGGCCCGACGCGACCACCTACGTGATCTATGCCAGGACAGACCCGCAGGCAGGGCCACGGGGGATTACAGCCTTTATTGTCGAGCGGGACCTTGCTGGTTTTACCAGGTCTCCCAAACTCGACAAGCTGGGGATGCGCGGCTCCAACACCTGCGAGCTCGTCTTTGAGGACTGCCATGTTCCTGCGGCCAATGTCCTGGGCAGGGTCAACGGCGGCGTCGAGGTCCTGATGAGCGGACTCGATTACGAACGGGTGGTGCTGGCAGCAGGCCCCATCGGCATCATGCAGGCCTGCATGGATGTGGTAACCCCTTATATCCACGAACGCAAACAGTTTGAACAGCCCATCGGTGAGTTCCAGCTCATCCAGGGCAAGATTGCGGACATGTACACTCATCTCAACGCATCCCGGGCATATCTGTATGCCGTGGCGGGCGCCTGTGACCGTGGACAGGCCAGCCGTAAAGATGCGGCTGCGGTCATCCTGTATTGCGCCGAAAACGCGACCCGGATGGCCCTGGATGCCATCCAGTTACTGGGCGGAAACGGCTACATCAACGACTATCCTACCGGCAGACTGTTACGCGATGCCAAGCTCTACGAGATCGGCGCTGGCACCTCTGAGATCAGACGAATGTTGATAGGACGGGAGCTCTTTAAGGAATCTGCCTGACCGGTATCAACGGAGGGCTCGACTCCGGTTGCAGGGGGAAGAACCGCTACAGATGCTGCCGCGCGAAGGTGATGATGAGTTCCGAAAAAAGCCCTGGTCTGATCAACGGCGAACCGTGGCTGGTCATCTCCATGATCTCGAAGGTACTGCCGGGTATGGCATCGGCAATTCGCTTCGCCTGGTCCAAGTTCAGGTCCAACCGTCCACAGGCGATGAGTACCGGAACCTTGAGATTTCCCAGCATTTCAGAGGTGTCCTCTTCGTGCTCATGGGCGGTATGGGCCTTGAGTGCGGCGTCGCGGTTCTCATAAAAGCGCCAGGATTTACGGGGTGTCACGAGTGGCTCACCGGCCAGTTCAAGCAGACGTCTGGCCTCGATACCACGTTCTCTTTGTCCGGACTGCGCAACGGGTGGCGTCAGGGCCACATCAAAAAGGCCAAGGGCCGTCAGCCTGGCCTCATGGCGCAGCGCAAACCGTGCCGCGGTTCTCGCGCCATAGGCGTCACCGACGACAAACGCCCTGTCAATCCCAAGTGCATCCATGATCGCGGCAAGGTCATCGGCATACTGGGAGAACGTGAACTCATCGTCACCGCCCCAAGCACTCTTGCCAGTACCCCGTATGTCGAACCGCAGGACCTGAAAATGCTGCAGTAATGCAGGCAGTACCGGCTCCCAGGTCGTGAGGTTTGCGCTCGCCATGTTGACCAGAGCCAACGTGGGCAGTGAGGGGTCGCCATCCAGCGCGTAGTGAAAATCAATGCCATTGGCCGACACAAAATCATTGCTCTCGTCGTACGGTTCCGACATCGATGACGCCTCCACAAATCCGGCTCACGACTATATCATGATCGCCGCCCATGGAGGGTCGACAACATCCCGACCGGGCGTCAAAAGCATGCGTCTACTGGCGCCAGTACTTTTTGGCCACAGTGCGTGGCTGAGAATCGAACTTGCCAGCACCCTTGCCCCGGTTCTTCCTGCCCGATTTATGTGGTTCAGCCGCCTGGCTGGCTTTTTCGGCCTGCATCTGGTCGTACAACTCTTTTACCTTGCTGGGCTTTTTCTTGTCGTCTGAGTTGTTGTCTGAATTGTTGTCTGAATTGTTGTCTGAATTGTTGTCTGAATTGTCATTCATTTTCTTCTCCACGTTATTCTGGGACTCACACCAGCGACTGATAGACAAGACGCTGAAAGGCTTCCTGGTAGTCGTTGTCCGGCATCGCATGATGGTTCATGACCTGGGTAAGGCATACGCCCATCAGTTCTTCTGCCGGGTCCGCAAAATAGGTGGTACCCGCGGCACCACCCCAGCCATAGGTACCAACGGATCGAATCAGGGGCGCGAGACGTCCCCGGCCGTGGTACGTAGCGACGCCCAGCCCCCAGTGAAAGCCCGGGCCCGTCATGGGGATTTCCATGTCACCCGTATGGTTGCCGATCATAAGGTCAACGGTCTTTCGCCCGATGATCCGCTCACCGTCGAGTTCCCCACCGTTCAGCAGCATCTGACCGAAGCGGGCATAGTCACCGGCGCAGGACAGGACGCCGCCACTGGAACCACCCACGCAGAACTCCGTTTTCGGGCCAACGGTCTTTTCGCTGGTCTCGGCCCTGTCGACCTCCGCCAGTTGCATCCTGCCGTCAATCATTCGCGGCACATAACTTGCTCCGTATCGGTCCAGCATGCCGTCCTTGAGATAAAAATCCGTGCTGTTCATTTGCAGCGGATCGAAGATGTTCTCCCCCATGAACTCGCCGATCGGCTGGCCACAGGCGGCTTCCAGCACCTCCGTCAGCACGGGATAGCCTGAATGATAGACGAAGCGTTCACCGGGATGCGCCAGCAGCGGGATCTGCGCCAGCGCCCTTACCCGCTCCCGGTTTGATGGCCGCGCCTCACGTTTCGGAGGTTCAAGCCAGCCAAGTGTTCTGCAGGCATCCTCATACTGCGACCGATACCCCGCCGGCATCGTGGCTGCATTGTTGAAACCAGTGGTATTGGTAATACAGTCGCGAATCGTCAGCGGCCGCCTGGGACGCACGGTCATCATCATCATGTCCGGATTCTGTACCCGCAGGTCAGCATACTCAGGAAGAAACTTGGAAACGGGATCGTCAGGCGTGAGCAGACCTCGCTCATACAGGATGCACAGTGCAACCCCGGCGATGGGCTTGGTGTTGGAGAACATTCGAAACAGCGTATCGTCACCGGCCGGCGTGCCACTTTCGAAATCCAGAACCCCGCAGGATTCAAAATGGACGATCTTGCCTTTCCTTGCTACCAGCGTGACCAGGTTGGGAACACGCTGGTCATCGACATAGGCCTGCATCGCCGGCCCGATCTCCGCCAGCCGTTTCGGGTCAAATCCGAGGGCAGCAGCATCGCCCTCGGGCAGTGGAGACTGTGGTAGTGAAGACATGACGCATCCTTTTGATGTTCAGAGGGATCGAGAAGCCCACATTAACGGACACGACTCGAAAAATCGAATACGCGACAGATCAACTCGCAAGCCCCCGCCGCGCCTGGCCGAGCACCACCCATCTCTGCAGCAAAGGCATACCGTCAGCCAGACCACATGCCGCGACCACTGGCTGCCAGCGTTCAATGTCATAGGCCGATGCACCGCTCTCGGCCAGGTAGGCCGCCGTGTAACCGGCATTCAGGGCAGCGCGAATCCGGCTGACCAGAGGAAACAGCACCACTGACAAAACGTTGGCGCCAATCCAGCTTGTTGTGAACTGAAGCTGTGTCCGCGCCACGTCGGACAGCGGGTCTCCCGTCACGGCAGCGCCACAGTCGATGATCACCAGCGACTCATTCACATTCTCGAGGACGTTCCGGGTGTGAAAGTCGTTATGGCAGACGGCGGTGCCGTCCGGCAGCGAATTCAACAGTTGCTGTGCCCGCTGCTTCTCACTGCTGGTGAGCCCTGACGCCCGGGTCAGCCGGTCACTCATCTCCTCCTTCTGGGTCCTGCCGGTCTCGACGCTGGCGCGATGGAGTTCCCAATGCAGTCGACCAAGCCTGGTTCCAATTCCATGGATGTAGTCGAAATCAAGCGCCTTTCGCTCGATGAGCTGATCCATATCCGGCCCGTCGATTCGCTCCATGACAATACCCACGCGGCCATCGACCTCAACCAGGTCACCATACACTCGCGGCACCGGAAGGCCCGCCGCCAGAAAGGCTGGCAGCAGTCGATGCTCCTTACCTGCCTCGTATTCCAAGCCCCGGTAGAACAGCTTGAGCACCCTGGAGCCGTCCCTGACCTCGTCATCGGCAGGATCGTCAGTCCAGCCAAAAAGCTCTGCTTCTGCCCCCGCCGTCAGCTTCTCGCCTCTTGTCATGTCGTGTTCCCGTAGACGCTGTGGACCAAACGGACGCCCGGGAATTGTCGAGACCTGGTGACCGGGCAGGGCGACCACCTCACGGTGCCCATGGGAGTGGCCCGCAGATGGTTGCCCGCAAAGAGCCGCCAGTACATAGTTCCCGCAGAGACAGAGAACAGGGGATTGACCATGATGCTATTCGAAGGGCTCAAGGTGCTGGATGTCGGGACGTGGATCGCCGGGCCGGTGTCGGCCACCATCATGGCCGATTTCGGCGCTGACGTCATCAAGGTGGAGATCCCCGGGACCGGTGACCCCTACCGGGGACTGCCGGACGGGATGGGCACCCCGGACGCGGATATCAACTATACGTGGGTGATGGATGGCCGCAACAAACGCAGCGTCACCCTGAACCTCAAGACTGATGAAGGCAAGGCGGTGCTCCACCGGCTCATTAGGGACTGTGACGTCTACGTCACCAACCAGCCCATGGCGGTACGACGTTCCCTTGGCCTGACCTGGGACGAGTTGTCTCATCTCAATGACCGGATGATCTTTGCGTCGCTGACCGCCTACGGCGAAAAGGGGCCCGAAGCGGACAAGGAAGGTTTCGATGGCGTCGCCTACTGGACGCGGTCGGGCCTCGCGGACCTCGTGCGTGCTGGCGGCTCACCACCCGGGGCATCGGTGGCCGGCATGGGTGATCATCCGACCGCCGTATCCCTGTTTGCCTGCATCATGATGGGGTTGTACCAGCGGCAGATCACTGGCAAAGGCTGCAGGGTCGCCACATCGCTGCTCGCCAACGGGTTCTGGGCCAACGGCTGCATGGGAAGTGCTGCCCTGGCAAAGGGTGATTTCACCTCATTCCGGGCCACCCGTTACGGCAACGTACCCTGGACCAGACGTTTCTACGAGACAGCCGATGACCGCCTGTTACAGCTGTATATGGTCAGGACCCATCAGGAACAGGAACAATTCCTGCGCGCTGTGGGGCTGGGTGAGATGCTGGGCGACGAGAGGTTTGATACCCCCAGGCACAGGTTTGAAAACAGTGACGAGTTGTTTCAGATACTGACGCCCATTCTGAAGACCCGAGCCGCCATCGACTGGATTGAGGAACTCCTCGAAAGGGGCATCAACCTGTCGCGGGTGCAGACGGTCGACGACATGCTCCATGACCAGCAGGCCATCGCCAACGATGTGATCACACCGCCCACCGAGGATCTGGGAACACCCTACGTGATCAACCCGCCCCTGTTTGTAGACGGCATCGACCGTGTCGGGCCGAAACGGGCGCCAGATGTGGGCGAGCACACGCGGGAGGTGCTTGTTTCACTCGGTTATGAGCAGGACCTCATCGACCGGATGGCACGGGATGGCATCATCTGAATGCCAGGGGCGTAGCCGGATGTGAAAGGACGGGTACAGGTCACAACACGAACATCAGCGACGCTGATCCTGGGAATAGACTGGTGCAGGCCGAGTGTGGCATTAGGCCCGCCGATCACCTAGACTTTTGCAAGGCTCCCGGGCCCATCGCGTTGACGGTTCCCTGGATAATCCGATGCCGCTCGACGGAAGGTGCAACACGGATGGACGACAAGCGACAATTGCTGGGGGAACTGACCCTGGATGACGACCAGCGGGAACCCGCCGGCGTTAAACTGCACTACTACCTGACCGCAGCGGCGGCGGTCCTGCTGGCTGGTGCCGCCTGGTATTTCCTGACCCCCGGCCACGATGCCATTACGGTCAAGGTGGCCACCGCCGAACGGGCAACCGGCAATGTCAAAGCCAATGTAGACGCCGTACTCGATGCCAGTGGCTATGTGACGGCAAGGCGTCAGGCCACCGTTTCGTCGAAAGTCACAGGCAAGGTCTCTGAAGTATTCATCGAGGAGGGTATGGTCGTCAAAGCTGGCGACCTGCTCGCGACACTGGATGACTCCAGCCAGAGGGCAGCCCTGGAGTTGACCAGGGCCCAGCTTGCCGCCGTGACGGCGCGGCTGGAGGAGGTCAGAATACAAGTCAAGGAAGCCGAATTGCTGCTGGCTCGCACCAGTGAACTGACCAGCAGAAAGCTCGCCAGCACTGCCGATCTTGACAACGCCAGCCTGGGTCTGGAAGCAGCACGCGCCCGGCTGGGGGCGCTTGAAATGGAGGTTCGTGTCGCGGACCGGACCCTGGGCGTACAACAATTGATGCTGGACGACATGCAGATTCTGGCGCCGTTTGATGGGGTGGTCGTGACCAAGGCCGCGCAGCCCGGGGAGATGATTTCGCCAGTCTCCGGTGGCGGCGGCTTCACCCGAACGGGAATCTGCACGCTGGTGGACATGGACTCACTGGAAGTGGAAGTAGACGTCAATGAGGCCTACATCAACAGGGTAAACCCTGGCCAGCCCGTCGTCGCAACCCTGAATTCCTACCCGGACTGGGAGGTTCCTGCAGAAGTCATCACGATCATTCCGACGGCTGATCGCAGCAAGGCGACCGTGCGGGTCCGCATTGGCTTTAAGGAACGGGATGATCGCATCCTGCCGGACATGGGGGTCCGCGTCTCCTTTCTGGAGGAACAGATGGAGCAGGCGCCCGTGAGGGAGACTCTGCTCACCGGCGTACTGATCCCCACAGGCGCGATCGCGACCACTGACCTTGGCAGCATCGTGTATCGACTGGAACAGGACAGAATCCGGATTACGCCCGTCGTGCTGGGCCCACGTCAGGGAACCCGGCGCAGCGTCACCGAAGGTCTGCAGGCCGGAGATCGGGTCGTAACCGGGCTCAATGACGAACTGAAGACGAGGCTGACCGAAGATCGACAGGTTACGGTGGAACCACCGAGCGGCTGACGACGGCCGCCAGAAAGTCAAAGCAGCATTCAAATCAGGACGAGCAGAGGTGCAAGATGGCTGATAATTTGATCAAGATCGATCGGGTCTCAAAGACCTATGAACGAGGCGAGATGCAGATCCCGGTTCTCAGTGAACTCAGTCTTGATATCGCTCGCGGAGAGTTTCTCGCCCTGATGGGGCCATCGGGTTCCGGCAAGACGACCCTGCTGAATCTGATTGGCGGGCTTGACAAGCCAACGAGCGGGGCCATAACGGTTGGTAGCGAGCGCATTGATCAGTTGTCCCAGAGTGCCCTCGCGAAGTGGCGATCCCGCAACGTGGGGTTCGTCTTCCAGTTTTACAACCTGCTTCCTGTGTTAACGGCACAAAAGAACGTGGAGCTTCCACTGCTGCTGACATCACTGTCCGGGAGCGAGAGAAGAAAAAGGGCCCTGGCTGCCCTGGCCATCGTTGGCCTGTCTGATCGTGCGGGCCACAGGCCCAACGAATTGTCCGGGGGACAGGAACAGAGGGTCGCCATCGCCCGGGCCATCGTCTCTGACCCGACGCTGCTCGTTTGTGATGAGCCCACAGGTGACCTGGACCGCGCTACTGCAGACGAAATCCTCGATTTGCTGCGTTTGCTCAATTCCGAGCATGGCAAGACCATCGTCATGGTGACCCATGATCCCAAAGCCGCCGACCATGCTAATCACAGCCTGCATCTCGACAAGGGAAAACTGGTCAGTGAGGATGCCGCAGCATGAAATACCTTGGCCTCATCTGGGCCGCACTGTACCGCAAGCCCATTCGCAGCGTGCTGACCTTTGCCAGTATTTTTGTCGCCTTCCTGCTGTTCGGGATGCTGCAGTCCGTGAGTGTGGCATTCAGCCAGGGGCCGGAGTTTACGGGTGTCGACCGGCTGGTGGTGGCACCCAAGTATTCGATCATTGACGACATTCCGCTCAGCTACCGCAATCGCATTGCTTCCATCGCGGGTGTAGAGAAGATTGCCCACCAGTCCTGGTTTGGTGGTACCTACAAGGACCCGGGCAACTTCTTTCCGCGCTGGCCCGTACCACCCAGGGAATTTCTGGAAGTCTATTCAGAATACGCTCTTCCCGACGAGCAGAAGCAGGCGTTTATCAACACGCGAACGGGCGCCATCGTTGGCAAGTCAGTGGCGGACCAATACGGCATGAAGGTTGGCGACAAGGTCACGCTGATCCCCGACATCTGGCAGAACAAGGACAACGGCCCGTGGGAATTCGATCTCGTTGGGATCTTCCAGACGCCTGACGAAGAGTTCGAGGGACAGATGTTCATGAACTACGACTACTTCGATGAGTACAGGGCCTTCGGCAATGGCGGGGTGGGCACCTTCGTTGTCAGGATCAGCGAACCAGACCGCGCTGCAGAAATCGCGCAACAAATCGATGGAATGTTCGCCAATTCCAACGATGAAACCAAGACTTCGACCGAGAAGGCCTACAACCAGATGTTTGCAAAACAGATGGGAGATATCGGCTTTATCATGACTTCGATTCTGTCTGCAGTTTTCTTCACGATCCTGTTGCTGACCGGCAACACCATGTCCCAGGCGATCCGGGAACGAATTCCGGAACTCGCAATCCTGAAGACACTGGGATTCAGCAACTTGAGCGTATTGCTCATCGTACTGGCCGAGGCCATGCTCATTTCCCTGGTGGCAGCACTGCCCGGCCTGGGGCTTGCAGGGCTGGCACTGCCCGCCATCGGTCAGGTATCACCTTTTCTGGGCGGCGCGGAACTCAGCAGCATCGTCATCGTCCAGGGCATTGCCCTGTCGCTGCTGCTCGGACTGATCGCCGGCGCGCCTCCGGCCATCAAAGCCATGCGCCTGAATATTGTTGACGCCCTGGGAGAACACTGAACATGAACGCCCTGAACCAGATCTTCGCCATTACTCTGATGAACCTTCGCAGCCTGCCCGCTCGCTTCGGGTCATCCATGGTGATCGTGGTCGGCATTGCGGGTGTGGTGGCGGTGCTCATCGCTCTGCTGTCGATGGCCAAGGGTTTCGAAGCCACGCTCAAGGGCGTGGGCGATCCATCTCGAGTCGTGGTGCTGCGTGGCGGTTCAACCGATGAGATGTCCAGCGGCATCTCCAACCAGCAGGCACGACTCATTGAGAACAAACCAGGGGTAATGCGCAGCGAATCCGGCAGCCTGGCCGCTGGTGAGACCTATGTCATCGCGGACATTCCCAAGCGTGGCAACGATTCGCCGGCCAACATGCCGCTGCGTGGTGTCGAGGCGAAGTCCTTTGAGGTGCGGGATGAAGTGACCATCGTCTCGGGCAGGGCGCTTGAGTTCGGGCGCTACGAACTGATCGCCGGGGTCAAGGCCGCCAACCAGTTCCAGGGCCTGGACGTCGGCAACCATATTCCCCTGCGCGGTGTCGACTGGGAGGTGGTCGGGTTGTTCAGCACCGGCGGGACGATCCATGAGTCGGAAGCCTGGGTGGACAACTCCCTGCTGGTAGCCAATCTGAATCGCGGTGGTGGATATACTTCCATGGTGGTCAAGCTGGAGTCCCCGCTTGACTTCGATCAGTTTGAGCAGGCTCTTGAGAACGACCCGCAGCTTGAAAGCAACCCGATCCGCGAGACCACCTACTACAGTGAGCAATCCGTACAGATGACCTCACTGATCGAAACCTTCGGATATGGCGTGGGGGTCGTCATGGCAATCGGCGCAATTTTCGCTGCCCTCAACACCATGTACTCTGCGGTGTCCACCCGGGGTGTGGAAATTGCGACACTGCGGGCACTGGGTTTCGGGCCTGCTCCTGTGGTGATCTCGGTCATGGTCGAAGCACTGGTGCTGGCCTTCATTGGCGGCGCGATTGGTGCGGGTCTCGCGTATCTCTTTTTTAACGGCTACACCGCATCCACCATGGGCGGGACGTTTTCACAGGTATCCTTTGATTTTGCGGTCACGCCCGAATTGATCGTTCGCGGCATCACCTGGTCATTGCTGCTGGGACTGGTGGGTGGATTGATCCCTTCTGTATCCGCCGCACGCACACCCGTCACTGTCGCCCTGAGGGGGATGTAACAGCGCAGCACCAGATGGCGGGCCACGCAGGCTTCGCATGTTGGCCATTGGATGCAATGGGGTGCCAACGCGACAGATCCGAAGCGGTGGTCACTTGAGCATCCCGGGCCGATGTGTGGCCGGGCGATGGTCCTTCAGCCAATAAGATTTGAGGCTCCGGGAGCGAGAAGCAGAAGTCAACCATCAAGCTGACGCTTCGTCCGGGCGATTGGGCAGCCCAGGTCGGTGCGCCCTTCATTGTGAAGTTCATTGAGGGGCACCTGTCGAAGAAGCATCGCTGCTATTGCCACAGTGAATACAGTGCGGAGCACGCACCAGGGTGGGTTCGCCGCAGTGGGCACAGATCGAGTGTTGATTAAAGCCACACCGCGGGCACGCGACAACGCCGACCGGCAAACGCAGTCCGCAGTCCTGGCACTCACCCCGGGAGATTCTTCGCAGCAGCAGTCGCTCGGGTGAGAACAGACGCCTCTGAAACACATAGATCAGCCCGAGAGCAAGGGTTATGGCACCTGCGATCAGCAGGTAGTACCAGACCGCAACCAGGTGCAGCGACTCCAGCATGGCAATAAGTTGATCCAGAAGTCGCCGCGGAATGATGTCGTGGACCAGTTCACCCACCTTGATCAGGACCGGAATGAAAACCACTACGAGCAGATGTGAGGAAACCAGTGCCTGGAAGGAACGGTTACGCTCAATGCTGCGTACGTTCCAGAACCAGAACAGCAGCACCAGAGGCAGCAGAAACAGCATTTCCATGCCCAGGCGTTTGACGGGGAACCAGAAGTTTGCCGATCTCAGATCACTCAGAATGGCAGCTCGATCTGCTTCAGACCTGCTGCCGATCCGTGCGATCAGATCGACGATGAGTGGCGCCTTTCGGATTTCCGTTTCGAGGGAACCATGTTCCGCGGCAAGACGATTAAGTCGTTCCATGCCGTCTCCGACGCGGCGCTCAATGGCCTGCGCGTCCCCCCTCGGAGTTCTGCCGGCGATATCCTCAAGCAGGCGGGTATCATAGGCTGCGTCCAGGGCGCCCTGGGCCATCTGGACCTGCTTGATCTCATTGGAAAGCTGACGGAGTCGATCCAGATCTCTCGAAAGGTCAGGAGCATTCCTGATCGCCTTGAGCAGACGGTTGACCTCGGCGCAACCTGGATGGATGTCCCCATCCACACGGCTCTCCCGGGTGATCCGGTTCCGACTGGTTGCAGCGATGACGGCCAGTTTGTCAATCTGCACCGAGTCATTCCAACTGCCACGAATGAGCATATTCCGGCAATGCTCTGGAAAGTATTCAGACGGGTCCGTCAGCTGCCTGGTGTGCCCCGCGAGGCCATCGAAGATGGAAAAGAGCACGAAAACATCAAGAAACAAGAGCACGATGAGTGCCGCGATGCCAACGGGCTGACCGTCCAACCGGATCAGATGACTCTGAAACCTGGATACCGCACGCTTGAAACGATCAAACATGTGACATTCTTCCCCGCCGTGCCCGGAACACCCAGGAACAGTGTACCCAACTCGCAACCCAGGAGGGAAATTGATCCCCCGAATCTGGATCCCCCAAATCCGGACACCCATCAATCTGGCCCCGAATCGGGACACCCATCAATCCGGACCTGACTCCGGACGACGAATTGGGGACACCCATTTTCTGAGGGGAACAATTTCCGAGGAAGCCGAGCCTGGATATCCATGGATGTCCCAATGTTGGCCTCCCAATGTTTGCCCGTCTCCACATTGGCCAACAAATCAGTTCGGGACACCCATCAAACCGAGGAATCCGAGCCTGATATCCATGGATGTCCCAGTGTTGCATGTTGGGTGTCCCAATGTTGGGGGCCGGGATCTAGGTATAATAAAATGATTCACAATGCTGGTCTTTAAAACCACAAAGTTATGGCTTATACTTCGACGGTCGATCGAATTACGTCTTCTCGTTTCAACTTCGCGGCTGCAATATGATCTGCTCCCCCCAGGTCGTGGCCGCGAATCTTATTACATAGGAGACAGTGTTCACTTCATACTCATACGTGTCGATGCGACTAGCCCGAAATCAGGACCAACACAGTCAGCGAGTCAACTCATCAAGATAGTCCGCCACCCGGGCAATCTCTTCGTTGTCCGGCTCCAGGTTGCGCCTGGAAAAATGTGCCCATTCAACCGGCGGGGTGCCGTGTTCGTCATTACACGCCAGGATATCAGCGCCTCGTTGACTTACAGCAGAATGCACCAACTCTGCTGTCGTGATGGCGACTGCCTTGGAACTGGCCCGCAATCCTGTACGCTCGACTGACATACTTCTCGGTACTCCGGTCATCCTCCTGCATAGAGCACAATCGGGGCAGAAAGGTTACCTGCCATGTCTGATCCATTCACCTGGAATTATGCGAGCGCCTTTTCGAACAGCACCAGCAGGCGCTGCCAGGCTCGCTCTGCGTGCTCCTCGCTATAGGCCGATGTATCCGGTGGACACCAGCCATGCATTGCACCCTCATAGACCTCGATCTCGGCGGGTAGCCCAGCATCGGCGTAAGCCTGACGCAGGACCCCCATTACCTGGGGGCTGCGCTTATGGTCGTTTTCTGCAATCGCAATCAAAGCATGAGCCCTGGTAGAAGGCAGCAGGAGATGCGGGCTGTTTTCGTCGTCCGTGACCAGACCACCCCCGTGAAATGATGCGGTGGCGCCAACGCGCTCTGGCATGACCGCTGCAGTTCGTAACGTGAATGGCCCTGTCATACAGTAGCCCAGGGTCCCCATCTTTCTTGAACTATCCACAGCGGCCTGGCCATCCAGCCAGGACACGAATGCCCTTGCGTCGATATTGATCGTTTGAATCGACAGCGTCCTCGCGAGCGGGAACAGCATGCCCCTGGCCTCTTCAGAGAGATAGCTTTCATCAGGCGGGAGCACAAGCGCTTTGCCATTTCGATAGTAGGGATTCACCACCAGGACTGAATAACCAGCCCGGGCAAGCCGCTTGCCCATGGTTCGAAAAGCGGGCCTTAGCCCAAAGATGTCGGGCCACAGGATAACGCCCGCATGTTTCCCGAACTCAGGGTGGACAAAATAGCAGTCCGCTTGTCCATCCGGCGTGGTCACCATGACATCCTGCTCGGTCACCGCATTTGTAGCAGCGATCCCGGGGACTACACTTGCCGCCAGGCCTGCCACCGTCATCTTGTTGAACGTTCGGCGGGTCACACGGTTCCGAAAGCGCTCGGCATCTTGCAGGGTATCTTCGTCACACATCGGCATTCTCCAGAGTAGAGTCGGCTGAGTTTAGCCAGCGCAAGGGGCGTCGGCAAACGGTGGTGGTATGTTCCGGACATGCCTCGAAAACCCTGCGCAGAATAGGACTACGAGGGAGTAAGGGCGTCAATACCGACTTGAGAGATCGGTAGATAACCCAATGGACAACGCGATAGCATGCGCATCTACGTGAATCACCGGAGCAACAGGTTTTGATCCAGGCAAGATTGCTGTCTGTGCTGCTGTGTTGGATGTCCCCGATTGTCTTTGAGTATCAGGGTGAATATCAGGATGAATATCAGGACACCCATCATTTCAAGGGTGAATATCAGGATGAATATCAGGACACCCATCATTTCACGATCATCACCCATCACCCCGCCCATGCCGCAGCAAACGGGCTCAATGCCGCATATAGCGACAACGAAGGCCCCATTCACATTGCCGTTGCGTCCAATTTCAATGCTCCCATGAAGGCGATTACGACAGCGTTTCAAGCATCGACCGGGTATCAGATTCGGACATCGTTTGGCTCCTCAGGGAAGCTCTTAGCACAGACAATGAGTGGGGCACCGTTCATGGTGTTTTTCTCCGCAGATCAAGACAAGCCCGCTGCGCTCGAAAAAAGCGGTCTGATAGTGCCAGGGACGAGGTTTACCTATGCCGTTGGAGGTCTCACCTTATGGTCCGCGAACCCAACTTTGATCGACGCCCAGGCAAGTGTTCTGAAAGAGGGACGTTTCAACAAGCTGGCGCTGGCCAATCCCCGTGTTGCGCCCTACGGAACCGCTGCATTAGAAGTGTTACAGTTCCTCGGGCTGGAGGAGCGCACGAGGTCGAAATGGGTACAGGGCGAGAACATCGCACAAACATTTCAGTTCGTCAGCACCGGCAACGCCGATATAGGATTTGTGGCGCTGTCGCAAATCATAGTCGATGGTAACATTCGACAAGGTTCATTCTGGCAAGTACCACCAGGTTCGCACCGTCCTATCAACCAGGACGTTGTCCTGTTGCGCCGGGGCGCAACAAACCTTGCTGCACGAGCCCTGTTGGAATTCGTCCAAAGCGAAGAAGCGATATCAATCATCGAGTCCCACGGATATGGACACCCATCGGCTGGTAAATCTGGCAACCCACTCAAACCCACTCCCTACATCCAGGCAGCGGCCACTCCATGAGCTTTTCAAACGAAGACATCGGCGCGATCTGGCTGACTTTGCGACTCGCCACTACCGTGACGCTACTCCTTCTGGTGATCGGGACACCCATCGGATGGTGGCTCGCCCGGACCCAATCCTGGTGGAAGGGACCGGTGGCTGCGATAGTGGCGCTTCCACTCGTATTACCGCCCACCGTCATCGGCTTTTATCTTCTCCTGGCGATGGGCCCGAATGGCCCTATTGGGGCGATAACGCTGGCACTCGGACTCGGAACCCTTCCATTCACATTCTGGGGCCTCGTGATCGCCTCGGTGTTCTACTCCATGCCATTCGTGGTTCAACCCATTCAGAATGCAATTGAGTCGCTTGGTGATCGGCCCCTGGAAGTAGCAGCAACCCTGCGAGCCGGGCCCTGGGACCGATTCTTTACCGTGGTTCTGCCTCTTGCAAAACCGGGATTCATCACGGCCGCGGTTCTGGGTTTTGCTCACACTGTGGGTGAGTTCGGTGTGGTGTTGATGATTGGAGGCAACATACCCGGAGAGACCAGGGTCGTGTCCGTACAGATCTATGATCACGTTGAAGCTCTCGAATATACCCAGGCTCACAGCCTCGCTCTCACCATGGTCGTATTCTCATTTCTCGTGCTGCTTGCGCTTCAGATATTTCAACGCAAGTTCGGCCAGCAGGGCATGGTCTATGGGGTACGGGGTTGAGCACACCAGGTATCAGGGCGAGGCTGCAGCTACGGTATCCGGGATCGGAAAGCGAGTTCTCGCTTGACGTGGATACAACCTTCCCAGGTCGAGGCGTCACCGCAATCTTTGGGGAATCAGGCTCAGGCAAGACCACCTTGCTGCGATGTGTGGCGGGCCTGGTCAAAGCCGATCATGGCTTGCTCATCGTGAACGACCTTGTCTGGCAGGACAAGTCAACCTTCGTTCCGACCCATCGGCGTCCTGTTGGCTACGTATTCCAGGAATCCAGTTTGTTTCCCCACCTCAATGCACGTGGCAATCTCACCTATGCCATGAAGCGTAGTGCCTCAAGCGACCCCCAGGCACTGTACGACAGGGTCATGGAAACGATGGATATAGGCCACATCCTGTCTCGGTACCCAGGGCAACTGTCGGGCGGTGAGCGCCAGCGAATAGCGATTGCGCGTGCACTCCTGATTGCGCCACGCCTGCTACTGATGGATGAACCGCTTGCGTCACTGGACGAACCGCGCAAACAGGAGATCCTGCCCTATCTCGAGCGTTTGCACACCTCTCTTGATATTCCGGTGTTGTACGTAAGCCACTCGGTCGACGAAGTTGCTCGACTGGCAGATACTATTGTTGTCATGCGCGGGGGAAGGATCGAGGTACAGGGACAGGCGACAGAGGTTTTTTCACGGATCGACCTGCAGTCCGGTTTCGGCGAAGAAACTGGCGTCGTCTTGCAGGGACGGATCGTTGAAAGAGATCAGCGATGGCATCTTGCACGAGTGGCTTTCGCTGGCGGCGGGCTATGGGTGCGAGACAGCGGAGACCCGACGGACGAAGCCGTTCGGATTCGGGTACTGGCCAGGGACGTCAGTATTGCGCTGACCTCACACGATGATTCGAGCATCCTGAACCGGCTTCAGGTCGAAGTGGCGGAGATCGAAAACGATCGAGATCACGACATGTTCCTGGTTCGATTGAAAGCGGGGCAAGAGTTTCTAATCGCCCGCCTCACGCACCGCTCTGTCGATCACCTGCAGCTCACACCGGGCAAGAGCGTATGGGCCCAGATCAAGTCCGTTGCCATTGTCCGCTGAAAGGGCCTGAGACCAAAGCCAAAGCTAAAGAGAGATCAATGCTTCAAGTGCAACGACCTGATCTTGACCCAATGCTGACCAATATCTCTCGCGTAATCTCGAAGCGCCTTGAAGGAGCCAATAGCCCGTTGCCAATGACCTGCCCTGGGCAGATAGTGGTGTAGCCACAATTCAGCGCCGTCCGGGGGTTGTCCACGGAGATTTGTTGGCCGCGCACCCTGCTGCGCTTTGATCGTCCACTCTGCCAGATCGGTGTAATCCCCAAGGCTGTACGAGAAGGGCAGCCGGACCCCTGGTCGGTTGAGTGCCTTCATCGGCGCATGAGTCCTCGTGTGTGCGTGACGCCGGTTCAATGATGTACAGGGTGAGTCCCGCAGGTCACCTGAAAACCCAGCGCGAACCGGATTCAGATCCACGTAGATCATCGCTGCCAATACTGCGTTTTCATCAAGTAGCCGCTGGGATTTGAAGCGACCTTCCCAGAATCGACCTCTGCAATTGTCCTCCTTGTTGGCTAATCGCGCCAAAGGTTCGTTCACATAGCGCATGAACCATGAAAGAGACCCCAGGCGTTCGCGGAGCACTTGCAGTCTTGCGGGATCTTCCAATAGAGCGGATTTTTCGATTGCCGCCGTGTTCACTCCTTGTCCTTTAGGAGGAGCCTCCACACGAAGACTCAGCCAACGGTCCGCGATTTCCTCATCTGACCAGATTTGGGTTCTACCTGGGTCCACCTGAAGGACCACGTGATAGTGGTTCGACATTACGGCATAGCCAAAGAGATCAACAGCGAAGATCTCGGAAAGTCTCAGAATCCTTGATTCCAGCCAGGTTCTTCGATGATCGAAATTATAGCCGGACAGTTGGTCGAATCCGCACAACCATGCTCGGCGGACGCATCTTGAACAAACATGATAGACGCCACCCGCAGGATCAACTAGATGTGCTCTTGGATAAGTCATGCTGAATATCATATGAGCCTACCAAACAGGCACTAGTCACCAACATCTGATCTTGACTCAAGACATTCGAGATACGGTGGTTGAGACTTTGACGCAGCAGTACATCAGGCGTGTGTATAAGAACACCCGGCGGATGTCTAACAGCGGATAGGGAATCGGATGTTTAAGGACACCCAACATCCTTACAGGTGTCCTGGTATTGGGCTGGAAATGGTGGGTGTCCTGGTATTCCTTCCCAACATCATCCTGCGGGGAATAATGGGTGTCCTGGTATTGGTCCCCGGCGGATGTCTAACAGCGGATAGGGAATCGGATGTTTAAGGACACCCAACATCCTTACAGGTGTCC
>JAQBUI010000069.1 GCA_027624035.1 Pseudomonadota bacterium
CGATGATGGCTTGCCACTGTTGTGGGGTACGGCGGATTCTACGTGTCATGGGCCTGTCTCACTGTTGAAAAAGTGAGACAGAGATTAACGATTGGGCCGCGGCGCCGGAATAACGTCCCCGAATGAACGCTTACAGGTAATCGACGCACCAAACGATGGCATTCATGGCATCGTCAGTGGAAAGCAATGCTGGACGGCGTACGCGTTCAGCATCACTGCCCGCAAGAATCCGGTCCCGAACCTTGTGGGAAATTTGCGCGAATCGGCTGTGTACTGTCATGTGGTGCTGGTGGGTCTCGGTAGCCAGCTTTCCCTGTCCGTGTCTTCGGGACGTATCTGATACTCAACGATAGTCGTCATGGATGGGTCTGTCATCGGCAGCGATGCCGGCCGGGGTGTACCAGATAGGGGAACTGTAAGCTCTTTCCTGAGTGACCATCTCGGCGTCATCTGGCAGATCCAGATCAAAGAACTTCGCATCATAGGCAGGCCAGCGGGGCGTCGGTATTTCCAGGACCCGCAGGTAATAAAAAGCGAGTTCACCTTTGTCGAAATCCGGGTCAGTCCAGACAACTGACAGTTCCGGGTCACCGATACTGTTGATATAGGTCGCGTTTTCAACATCCACGGTATTGCCTACCGGTTTAGCGTTACCTCTTCTGTCGACTCTTCGGTTATCTGATAAGGCGACGTTATAGATTTTCTCGTGTAACTCACCGTCGCCATCAAGCCACCCCTTGACCATTTGTACACGATCCAGGTTTGCGCTATCAGGATCCTTCACGGCACGAATCAGGAATGAGGGGGCCTTGCCTTTGGGCGCAAAGGTCAGATCGCCCCCCATAGGTACACCACCGGTGTAACCAACTCGCGCCAGATCAGGCGCAAAGGCATCATCCGCTGTAAACGCCCAGCCACCAAAGAAGCGCAGAGTCATTCGCGGACCGGTGGAGGCGTACACTTCCCGGCGGCGCATGCCATCAAACAGGGAAGTTCGTGTATTCTCACCCGCCCAGACCGCCACATAACCCGCGGCATTGCTGTTTCTGCCACCCAGCGCTCGGAACGGCCCGGGTTCATTCATGCCGCCGGCACCCAGGAAATTGTTTTCTCTTGCCGTGGAGATGCCGCTGTGAGTATCCGTACTGCCAATCATGCCGAACTTGAACGGATTAACGCCCAGCTCAGCCTGCTGCGCCAATCCCCTTTTTAAGGCCGGCCGTGCAAAGGAATTCGCTGAATTCAGATCAGCGGGATAGGTTTCTTCAAAGTCAGCAAACTCATCATCCGGTGAGACCAGCGGGTGCGTTTCACCGTCACCCTTGATCTGGGTCACTTCAACCACAGGTTCCCATCGACTCCGGGTACGGGCATATTCCGCCGTAAAGGGCTTACCCGAAACGGTGCTGAGCTTGAACATATTCCCGCCACTGAGGTTGGTATTGTGTGGTATCGCCAGTACCCGTCCGCCCGTCAGTGTTTCGTAGTCTTCAAGGTAGCGCCAGAGATCCTCCGGATCATCGCTGTGGAATCGCGAATAAGGCAAAACCTGGCTGGCCTGATCCGCTCCTCCCTCATACAAAACATTCCGATGCACCATAGCACCCTTTCCGCCGGGCACCGGTGCAGTGGCACTCCACTCATAGCCGATAAAGGCGGTAAAGCGACCAGGTTCATTATGGCGCTCTGCACTGTCAATCACGTCATCCCAGACAAGCTGTTTGAACCGTTCATCCAGCTCATAGTTAGCGTGTCTCGCTCCCGTCGCACCATAACGTCCCTGCTGCATTTCAACGAAAGCTTCCTGGGTGTCCACTTTGTACATGTCTTCCACCCTGGGAATTTCATTGAGAACCTTTGCCCAGCGCCTGCCATCTTCTGTATCGGGAACATTTCCGTCGTAGCCGGCCAGACGGGTCAGTACACCCAGATTCTCGGCATGATCCGAGACCATCAGGAAGTCCAGGGGTCGATTCAAGCGAACCGGTTCGCCGCTGTTACCTCTGATGGTTTCCCCTTTGGCGAAACGATAGGCTTCATCCGGTGTCACCCGCGCGCCACCTACGAAGGCATCACTGGAATAAGACGTATGTACATGGGTATCACCCCAGTAGACATTATCCGGCCATGTCTGCCCAACCATTGGCGAGTATTGCGCATCTTCCCTGCGGACTTCTTCTGCAGCCATGAGCAGGATAGCATTCGGCCTGTCACTGGCGACGACGCCGCCCGATACCAGCCATGCCATTGCAATGAACCATTTGCCCGCATTTATTACGGTGTAGTTCATGCTGTGTCTGATTTGATCGATCACAGGCATCCCACCCCAGTGAAGTTATTCGACTGAGACTAGCAAAAATTGATAACTTCCGGTAAGGCCGCCCGCTTCCAACGCTCCCCAAAACCTTGGAAAGAGCCAATAGCCCAATGCCAGACGGTCAGCTGTTAGTCGAACATGGCACTTGGGTCCCGACCCATAAGATTTCGACCTTGCTCTATCTAACCACCGCCCATAGAAGAACAAAAAACGCGAAACCGAAGGCCTATTCGATGACTTGGGTGCGGCAGCTCAAGCGAGTGTTCGCCAGCCGAGGTCACCGTAACCCGGGTCGTCGCAGTTGATTATCCAGCGCCATTTCTACTCATCACGATGCTTTCATGGAAGTTCTGGCCGCACGCTGTGCCGTCCGGAAAACTTCCCTGCACGACAACGGCGTGCCCGACCCGGGCGCGCTGAGGGCTTTCATGGAAGTTCACTGGTACAAGGTGCCAGCGTGAACACTTCCCTGCACGATTACGGCGTGCCCGACCCGGGTACGCTGAGGGCTCCTATTTATGTAACAATGCGAGCCATCATAGAATGCAAAGCGTTGGCACTTTCATGGAAGTTCTGGCCGCACGCTGTGCCGTCCGGAAAACTTCCCGGCACGACAACGGCGTGGCCGACCCGGGCACGCTGAGGGCTCCTATGACTGGCTATTCACTCAAGGAATTTCTTGCATGAACAAAACATCCCTGCTGGTCTGTGTTGTATTGCTCTCATCCTGTGCCGTCAGGCAACCGTCAGGTTGGGCGGATGGGAAGGTCTATTCGCTTTCTGAGTCTGAAGTGTCCGAACACCAGGCGCGATTCCAGGAAAGATTGAAGCAGCGTTCCAATGAGCAGCAGAAAAAACCGTCGCAGTCTGCGGGTATAAAGAGCACAGCCGCTGGAGAGACCAAAAGTGTCAGTGCAGACGATGATTTCCCCTCCGTAGCAGGAAAAACGATTCACAGTGAGGGTGGTAGCAAGCCTGTGCAATGGCAGTTCACCGACAGCGAGGTCACCATGATCGGTGAGGAAACAACCCTGCACGGAGACTATCAGCAGGAAGGAGAAAACCTCCATATCAGCTTCAATGGAAGGACATTCACCGCCATTTATGACGGTAGCGAGATCAGGTTCCCGGAAAGGAAACGATCCGTCGCAGATTACGCGCCCTATGAGAAATCCTATGCCGACGATTGCGTTCAGCATGATGGTTACTACCGGTGCTGGTATGTTCATGTTCCCGAAAATCTGGAGGGTCCCGTACCTCTGCTGGTCGATATGCATGGGTTTGGCGGCACCGCGGAGCAACAAAGGAACCTGACCGGTTTTGATCGGCTTGCTGATGACGAAGGATTCGTCGTGGTGTGGCCCCAGGGTATGAATTCTTCCTGGAACGCTGGCCCCCTGTGCTGTGGTCACTCAGTGGCTGATGACGTGGATGATGTCGGCTTTCTGCGCAAGATGATTGCTCGGGTCAGCAGTCAGCAGGCTATCGACCAGGGCCGGATCTACGTGACCGGATTATCTAACGGGTCCGCTATGTCGCAACGATTCGCCAATGAAGCAAGTGATCTGGTCGCGGCCACAGCGAGCCTCGCTCTGTATCTGTTGGTTCCGAAAAGCGAGTCCTACTCGCCCGTGCCGGTACTTGAAATCCATGGCACGAAAGATTCCGTGGTGAACTGGGATGCGAAAGGTGCTTTCCCTGGCGCCATGAAAAACCTTGAGACCTGGGCAACGCTGAATCAGTGCCGTGGCGAGCCGGTAGAGTCCTGGCGAGAAGGGCCGCACTATGCCCTGACGTAAGAGGATTGTCAGCAAGGCACTGAAGTGACCCTGGTGACCATCCATGAGGGTGGTCATGTCATCTATCCGAACATGGGCAGCCGAATCAATACGCCCGCCATGGCCTGGGACTTTATGAAGCGGTTCTCGAAGTAGTACCAGATGTGGTTGCACAGGTGTTCACCATCGTATCGAGAAAACCCTTGTCGCTGCGCCCATCTTCCTAAAACGACCAGTTCACCCGCGCAACCCTGACCCTGGGCTCTGACGTTACATCGGTCCAGGTGACGTAAACATGGTTGCGGTGACTGACAATCACCGGGAAGCCACTGCGGCGCGACGCTCTGGTCTCAGCCACCGTGACGAACTCCTGCAGTTCACCCTGCTGATCGTACCGGGCGAGCATCAGTTTTGCTGCATTACCCCTGGTTTCCAACCAGCTAATGGCTATGTCACCGGAAGTGGTAATCGCCACCGAGACCCGCCCATTGGTCGACTCTTCTGCCACCAGAACAGGAGAATCAAAAGTTTCACCACCGTCATGAGACAGTGTCAGGCTCACTTTCGGCTGATCATCCTTTGCCGAGAACCAGCCTACGGCGACCAGGTTCCCATTGGCAGCCACGGAAGGCCCATTCACGGGGCAGCCGGCAATTTGCCAATTGTCAGCATGCACAGGCATCGGCGTCGACCAGCCGCTATCAACCTTCCTGGTGATATAAATGTCACGGATCTCATCCTCGGTACGATCGCGGTACACCACGACCGGGCCGGCTGTTGTCATGGCGGCACTGGTCTGGCAACAGTCACACACCAGCCCATCCAGTTCCCATTCGTTGAGGGTTTCGCCGTTCCGATCGAAAATACCGCCCCTGAGGGTCATGCCACCGACCGGGGCGTGGCCTCCTGCATGCGACTCCACAGACCCGGTATTGCGCCCGTCCAGCCAGGAGATAAATGTGCGTTCGCCGCTCATGGGCAACATGCTGACAAATCCGTGTTCCGCGTTGACGCCATCCTTGTGGATGATGATGGACTCACCCCAGGTATGGTTGGCAGCGTCATAGAAGCTGGCATGTACATCATAGGCATAGGTGCCGCCATGACTCTTTTGCAGCCAGTGCGCCGTCATGCCTGCTTGGTTCACCGACAGAAACGGGAAGTCTGCCCAGTTCACAAACCAGTCTTCGCCGGCGTTGATCAGTTTCGGTTCAGTCCATCGGTCGCCTGACAGGCTGGTGTGGTACAACAAACTCAGCTTGTCCCGTGATTCAACCCAGGACAAATGCAGCTTGCCGGCTGCACCCACGGTGAGACGCGACAGGCTGGTCTGCTCGCCGGTGGGTGGTTGCAGCAGTGTTACCCCGGGAGCGTGATTCGGCAGACAGCCCAGCAGCATTGCCACCCAGACAGCAGCACCCATCAGCTTTATCGTCTTCATTTGCCTATCCCAAGTTCAGCCAGTTTTGCGAGGATCATCGCCCGATCCTGGGCGCCAATCAGTTTGGCACGAACTGTGTTGTCCGGTGCAAGAATGTAGGTAGTGGGCAAGACGGCAGGTGCGGTGAGATTCAGCGTCTCGACCGTCGCCATTGTCAGTGTGGGGAAAGTAATCCCCATGTCCTCGGCGATCTTGAGGGTGGTCTCGCGGTCATCCTCGTCGAAGTTCACGCCAACCACAGCCACGTTAAACGGCGCCAGGGCTTCACTCAGAAAATTGAGCTCAGGGATTTCCACGCGACAGGGCGCGCAGGTTCTTGACCAGTAATTGACAACCTTCCAGGAATCCTCGCTCAGCTCGCCCGCACAGAGCGAACCAGCCGAAACAAGCAGGGCCATTGCTAGCACAACGGTCTTCATCGCAGACACTCCAGAAATCTCTATGAGCACATCCTTGCATTGTCTGTGAAGGGAGTCAGGGATTCGCTTTAGGGACACCACACCTGGCATGGTCAATCCTCGAAAATCATCGCTATTACTGCTCAGCGGCTTTAGGCAACTGAGCACCCTGATCCGCACCCCGCAAGCGCAGGGCATTGGTGATCACCGAAGCGGAACTCAGGCTCATGGCCAGTGCTGCGATCATCGGCGACAGCAACCAACCTGTCAGCGGATAGAGCACACCCGCCGCAAGGGGTACACCCAGGGCGTTGTACAGCAAGGCAAACAACAGGTTCTGTTTCATGTTGCGTACCGTGGCAACGGACAGGCCACGGGCTTTGGCTATGCCCCGCAGATCACCCTTGACCAGGGTTACCTGTGCGCTGCTCATCGCGACGTCGGTACCGGTTCCCATGGCAATGCCCACATTCGCTTTCGCGAGGGCCGGCGCATCATTGATCCCGTCACCCACCATGGCGACGATACGGCCGTCCTGCTGCAGCTTTTCCACCAGCTTCAGCTTGTCTTCAGGTTTGACTTCACCATGAAACTCGTCGATACCCAGCCGTTCTGCAACGGCCTGGGCCGTGCTGGTTCCGTCACCGGTTGCCATGATGATCCGAACGCCACTGGCGTGCAGCTCTTCCAGCGCTTCCTGGGTGCTGCTCTTGATCGGGTCGGAAACTGCAATCAGGCCTGCAAAGGCTCTATCTATCGCCAGGTACATTACGCTGGCGCCTTCTTTGCGCAAGGATTCTGCCTGGGTTCCTGAATCCTCAAGGTCCACCCCCAGTTGTTGCATCAGGCTGGTGTTGCCCAGGGCCAGTTGCCGGTCACCGACGATACCACTCACGCCGATGCCGCTGTCGGATTCAAAATCGGTCGGTTTGTCCAGAGATAGCCCGCGCTCGCGGGCTGCCTTGACGATTGCTTCGGCCAACGGATGCTCGCTGCCCTGGTCCAGGCTGGCCGCAAGCCGTAAAACCTCATCCGCTTCATGGCCTTCTGCCGGAACCACTTTGGAGAATGCCGGCTTACCTTCGGTGAGCGTGCCGGTCTTGTCGACCACCAGGGTATTGACCTTGTGCAGCGCTTCAATGGCAGCCGCATCGCGGAACAGTATGCCCTGGCTTGCTGCACGACCTGTGGCCACCATGATGGACATGGGCGTTGCCAGGCCCAGCGCACAGGGACAGGCAATGATCAGCACCGCCACTGCATTGATCAGTCCGTAAACCCAGCCGGGTTCGGGGCCGAAAAGTCCCCAGGAAAAAAAGCTCAGGATAGCGATCACCACCACGCCCATCACAAAAAAGCCTGCCACGCGGTCTGCCATGCCCTGCATCGGTGCCCTGGAACGCTGGGCCTGGGCAACGAGATTGACAATCTGTGACAACACCGTGCTGGATCCCACCCGCTCCGAGCGAATGACCAGTGCTCCCGATGTATTGAGCGTGGCGCCGATGACGCTGTCGTTTTCCTGCTTGCTGACCGGCATAGACTCGCCGGTAATCATGGACTCATCCACCGAACTCCTGCCTTCTATAACGACCCCGTCAACCGGAATTTTTTCTCCCGGACGAACCCGCAGCTGGTCGCCCACGTGCACATGGCTTAGCTCGATGTCTTCTTCACTGCCATCGGGGTTGATACGCCGGGCTGTCTTGGGTGCCAGGCGCAGCAGGGACTTGATCGCTTCCGAGGTCTTTGACCTGGCCGTGAGCTCAAGCAGTTGTCCCAGCAAGGTCAGGGAGATGATCACGGCTGCGGCCTCGAAGTACACACCAACCCGCCCCATGGACTGAAACGAAGAAGGGAATACCTGTGGCGCAACGGTGGCGATGAGGCTGTAGACAAACGCGGCCCCGGTGCCCAGGCTGATCAGGGTCCACATGTTGGGGCTGCGATTGATGATTGACTGCCAGCCGCGCACGAAAAATGGCGCACCGGCCCACAACACCACTGGAACCGACAAGACCAGTTCTACCCAACTCTGCGTTTTCATGCTCATCCATCCCAGGGAATGCCCGAACATGGCCAGCACAAAAACCACCATGGTGAATGGCAGGGTCCACCAGAAGCGGCGCTTGAAATCCGTCAACTCGGAGTTTTCTTCCTCGTCGAGGCTGGGCATTTCCGGTTCCAGGGCCATACCACACCTGGGGCAGGTGCCTGGGTGGTCCTGGCGGACTTCCGGATGCATCGGGCAGGTGTATATGGCTCCGGGCGGAGCCTGATCCTGGGAATGATCATTATCACCCGCCTGCAGGTATTTTTCCGGATCAGCAGCGAACTTCTTCTGGCAACCTGCACTGCAGAAATAGTGGGTATGGTCCTGGTGGTCAAACCGATGTTCTGACTCTGTGCTGACACTCATCCCGCAAACCGGATCAGTCAATGTCTGCTCATCAGGACTGTCATGTGACTTGCCGGTATGTCCAGGAGCATGATTGTGCCCGTGGCCGTTGTCATGGCCGCCGTCGTTTTGATGGTTCATGTTAAAACCTCCTTCTGTTACCGTGAACAGCAGGCTAAACTCCGTACCCTACCCCAGAGTCAAGAGGTTTTTCAGAATGACATTGGAATCCATGCCTACGTTGACCATCGGCCGCCTGGCCAGGGCTGCAGATGTTGGTGTTGAGACCGTGCGTTATTATCAGGAGCGCCGGTTGCTGCCCGTGCCCTCAAGGGTGGGCAGCTACCGCCAGTATCCCACCACGCTGGTTGAACGGATTCGGTTTATCAAGCGTGCGCAGGAACTGGGGTTTACGCTGAAGGAGGTTGCCAGCCTGCTGGAATTGAACGATGGAACCGACCGGGAGCGCATTCGGGCCATCACTCGCGATCGCATGGCCCAGATCCAGGCCAAGCTGGCTGACCTGAAGCGCATGCACCAGGTGCTGGATCACCTGGTGCAAGAATGTGAGAAGACTGGCTCGGACTCACATTGCCCCATAATTGAAACACTGGCGAGTGACACCCACCATCACTAGCTGCCCCCGTATCATGCGGTCAACCTGCCCAGCCTGTAATCTTCCAGCGCCTGCTCGATTTCCTCGCGGGTGTTCATCACGAATGGGCCATACTGGACGACCGGTTCCTGCAGCGGCCTGCCGGCAATCAGCACCAACCGCAGCGGTTCGCTGCCCGCCTGGATGATGACAGAATCGCCCTCGCTGAGAACGCCGGCAGCCTGCTGTGGAAGGGGCTCGCCGCCAACCACAGCCGAGCCCTCGTAAGCATACACAAACGCATTGTGTCCGCCTGGAACCAGGAGCCTTTGACGCTCAGCCGCGGGCAAACTCAGATCCAGAAACAGGGGGTCAGTTGCCATGCTGCCCGGCCCATTGTTGCCTGAGTCCGGGTTGATGGGGCCGGAATGCTGCTGGCCATCAATCCGCAATCGGCCAGCGATCAATTTGACAGAACCGCCATTCCCCAGTGCGATGACCGGCAGGTCATCCGCCGGGATATCGCGATAGGCAGCCGGTTTCATTTTCTCCCTGGCTGGCAGGTTGACCCACAACTGGAAGCCGCGCATGCGGCCACTCTCCTGCTGCGGCATCTCGGAATGGATCACGCCATGACCGGCCGTCATCCACTGCACGCCACCGCTTTTCAGTTCGCCGACGTTACCCAGGTGATCCTCGTGGCGCATATGGCCGTCGATCATATAGGTAACGGTTTCGAAACCACGGTGCGGATGCGGCGGAAAACCGGCGATATAGTCGTCCGGATTGTCCGTACCGAACTCGTCCAGCATCAGGAATGGATCCAGCCGCAGTTGCTGGCTGGACCCGATGCTGCGGCGCAGTTTCACACCGGCGCCGTCTGATGTCTGCACGGACGGGATCACCTGTTGCAGTTTTCGAGCCTGTTCCATGCTGTTCATTAATGTACTCCTGTCAGTTCCAGCCAAGGCGACGATCAAGGCTGATTTTGCCAGCGCCGTTAACGACCAGGAACAGGAAGCCCCCGGTAATGGCCAGGTTCTTCATGAACTGGACCTGCTCTGCCGGATCGGCCACGTTGCCATGGAACAACACGGCGCTTAGGAAGGTAAACCCGGCCAGGGCCAGGGCAGAAGCCCGGGTAAACAAGCCGGCCAGTATAAACAGGCCGCCGATCAGCTCGGTCACGATAACCAGCGGCAACAAGCTGGCCGGGACGCCCATTGCGGCCATGTAGCCTGCCGTACCCTCATAGCCTCCTATTTTGCTGTATCCGGCACTGATAAAGATCAGCGCGATCAGCACGCGCCCGGCCAGTTCCGTCCAGGGTACTGTTTTCCGGATAAACGCAGTGGCAACCTGCCGTTGATCCGCTGTTGCACCGGTTAATGTTGATTTTTCAGTCAAAGTGCTCATGTTTGCGCTCCGATATTAAAGTCTTTGAATTTTCAGCCGAGGGTTTGATCGATCCCGTCTGACCTGGTCCCCGGGAAACCGGGACCATGGAGACATGCTAACTATCTCTTGATACGATTAATAACGGATAAATTTGAAAACTTTAATCGAATAATTAGATATGTTGAATCCCCGGATTTCACTGGAACAATGGCGTGCCTTCGTGGCGGTGGTGGAAGCCGGCGGCTATGCACAGGCAGCAGAGCAGATTCACAAGACCCAATCATCAGTCAGCTATGCGGTGCAGAAAATCGAGTCGCTGCTGGACCTGAGCCTGTTCGAGAAAGAAGGCCGCCGCGCCGCACTCACAGCGGCTGGACAGGCGTTATTCCAGCGCGCCAGGAACCTGCTGGAGCGGGCCGATGCCCTGGAACAGGGTGCCAGCTTCCTCGGTGACGACTGGGACCCGGAACTGCGCCTGGCCGTGGATATTGTCTATCCGACCTGGTCCTTGCTGGCATCGCTGAACCGCTTCAGCAGCGAGCGGCCGAAAACCCGGGTACAGTTGTTTGAAACCGTTCTTGGCGGAACCGATGAAGCGCTATACGAACGCGCCGTTGACCTGGCGATTTCATCGTCCATTCCACAAGGCTTCAATGGTGATGTACTGATCCAGCTACGCTTTGTTGCGGCCGCCCATCCCGATCACCCACTACACCAGTTGGGTCGAAAAATAACGCTGGATGACCTGCGCGAACACCGGCACCTGGTGGTGCGGGACAACGCGGTGCAGTACGTGCGCGAAAGCGGTTTCTGGCTGGGCGCCGACCAGCGCTGGACGGTGTCGAACAAGGCAACACAGATCGCAGCGGCCTGCATGGGCATGGGTTTCGCCTGGTTTCCGGAGGACGCTATCCGCAGGGAACTGCAACAAGGCTCACTGCAACCCTTGCCATTACGCGAAGGTGGCGTGCGTTACAACCAGCTGTACCTGGTGTTTGCCGATCCCGATTTCCCCACTGCCAGTGCCGTGCGCGTGGCGGAAATCCTGCGGGAAGATGTATCCGGACTCTATCCCCAACGGGCATAGGCCACATAGCCATCGCACACCAGCGCGCCCTTGAAGTGTGCCGACAGCACCTTCTCGATATATGACTTCGCCCGGGTACTGGCATAGGTGAACACCATCTCATCGGCATCCCGTACACCGGCCAGAACCGGCCGTCTTCATCTTGCCCTTGCGGTTGGGCGCGCCTTGATGGCGGTTTCATCCATGGCCAGCACCTTGCTTTGCAGGATATTCCGCAGTTGCGCCTCGACGATCGTCCGCAACAGATCGATGCTGCGCTTCGCCAGATTGGTCAGGGTGGCTCCTGAGCGCGATACCAGCCAGGTGATGGTTTCGTTGGCTTACGGGCAGAGGCTTGGGTACATCACCCAGCCAACGGCAAACTGATCGGGATTGAGGTCTACCCTGTATGTGGTCCCTGCTGTTTCATCAATGACCGGGCCCGGCAATCATCATCGACCAGGTTCTTTATCGGGGGAAGCAAAGAAATCTCGAAGTGCTCGCATCCATGAGCGCCCTCCAATCAGAGCCTCCACATTCTGCCAGTCGACAACCTTGAAATTCTGATTCTCTGCATCACCCCGGTCATTCACGTTTAAGCCATCCTGGACCACCAATATGCCCGCCGGATACCCTGGGATGGATCCATGATGCACGGCAATACCATCCGTCTCTTCACTGCCGTCAATCCCGCTGCTCGAATCAGCAGCGATATAGAACTTGCGTAACGGTTTATGGCTCGCAAGGTCAAAGACCACATAGCTGTTGTCGCCCTGGCTTGAAGCCAGTAGATAGCTTCGCCGTTCGGTACGATAGATATCCAGGCCCTCCACATCGGCCGTCAGCCATAGATCATCAACCGCTGCGACGAGGCGCTTCTCGCCAGTCTCTATATCGACCTGCCAGATCCCGATCTCTTCCTCACCGACGTAGAGATGCTGGTTGGCACTGTCAACCACACAACCTTCAGTCTGCGATCCGAGACGATACTCAGCGAGCGGACCATCGCCCTGCCAACTCCAGGCCTGAACCAGCCCTTCTTTGTCACCCACATAGATGGCCTGGTCGGACACACAAAGCCCGTAGGGCTCTGCCAGCACCAGCGGGATGGAACGTAGTGCTTCAATGTGCCCATCCCTGATATCGATACTGAAAACATCGATCGCCGTTGTAGTACGATTGCTCGCCGCCACATGAAACAGGTAGGGCTCGCCACTGGCGACACCATCAACGTTGTTCAGGCGCCCGGTATCAATCTGCTGCAATCGGCGGCCACCCAGATCGTAGACCTCAAGTCCCCTTCGTTTGTTGGTGCCGACGATCAGCGCGATTCCGTCGGCAGCTAAAACAAACGGGTCATCAGCGGCATCGTCCGAATCCGGGACGGGGTCTGTTTCGGCAACCGGATTGACGGCTACGATGACAGGGCTTGTAGATACACACCCGCCAAGTGAGAGACTAACCACAACAAGCAGTGCAAGCTTAAGACACAAGTGGAACAGCCCGCCATTGTGCTGCTCCACCAACTGATCGACACGCAATCTGCTGATCACCGCTTATAGGTGAACCCGAATGAATAGCTGGTGCCGTATTCATCGTATTGGCTCAGGCGAGATGCGTCACCCCAGTAGTAGTGTTCAGGTTCGTCACCGATATTGATCATTTCAAACTTCAGGGTCAGATTGTCGTTCCACTGGTACTTCGCTGTCAGATCCCACTGCATGTGATCATCCACAAAGCGAGAGTTAGCGTCAGAGACGGAGTCAATCTCATCCTCGTCATCCGCCAACCAGTCCAGATACTCGCTTCTGTAGTTCATCGCGAGTCTGACATCCCAGGGACCCGCATCGTAGCCCAGGCTTAGATTCGACGAATCGTCCGCCAGTTTGCGAAACGGCGTCGTGTAGGTGTTGCTATCTTCAAAGCGGAAGGTGCTCTCATTGTCGATCATGTGGGTGAGATTCACCGCCACAAAGAAACCGTTTTCCCAGCCATACTGCAGATTGGCCTCCAGGCCGGTGACCGTGGACTGTTCAGCATTGATCGACGTTGAAACGCCATCGTTAAATGAGATGCCATTGATCCGTGCATTTTTCTGCACCGTCTTGTAGATCGCGTTGTCAATGTCCTTGTGGAATATCCCCAGGGAAACGAAGGTCATCCCGTCGCCATAGAACTCGAATGCAAGGTCCAGGTTGGTCGACTCGTAGGGCTCAAGCTCCGGATTACCAAAGCTGCCTGAAATATCATCGCCGTTAACCTCCAACTCGAGTACCGGAGCGATGGCGGTAAAGCCGGGACGGGACAGGGAGCGCCAGGCGGCAGCTCGAAGCACCCAACCGTTATCCATTGCATAACGCACATTCACTGAAGGGGCCCAGAAGCTGTAGTCTTTGTTCGCGGTAACCACTGCGCCATCCTGATCGAACGCCGAGCTGTCTGACCGGGTATCTTCGAACCTTATCCCTGCCACAATGCGTGCTTCGCCTATGACGAATGTGCCCATACCGTAAACAGCCAAAACGTCCTCATCGATGATGAAGTCCTCCAGGAAGGTTTCCGTATCATCAAGCTCAAACCCGGGCCGATCATGTCTTAACGCAAAAATTCGATCACGATTCGCCTGCGGTCCAAAAACCTGATTGGCAAAAGGCCAGGCAAGAGTCTGCGGATCAAAGTCGGCCAGCGTTACGCCGTCCGCAACATAAAATTCCTTGTTGTTATCCCTGTCTTTCTCACGCGAGCGGTACTTGCCACCAAATTTGACAATCGCAACATCAAACTCCTTTTCAATATCAAAGCTGAAGGCGACTTCAGTATCTTTGGACACTGACTGTTCGATTTCGAGCTCATCAAGCTCCAGGTGGGCCGGATTGCGCAGGTTCGGGTCGTAGGCAATGACGTATGGTTTCTCCGGATCGGTCCAATATACCTCTCCACCAAAGACCTCGTCGTCGTTTCTGAAGGTTACATCTGCGTTGTCGGAGTCATCTTCCTCGGCGAACGAATAGCTCGCCTGAAAATCCGCTGCCCAGCCGCCATCAAAGACGGTCTCGGCTCCTACTGTAAACGAAGAGATGGTACGAACTTCCTCTCTCACCCGGGTCTCTGCGTCGTGACGGATGCGTTCTGTGGTCATACCACTGGCAAGCGGTTCCGATACCTCTATCTTGCCGTATTCATCTTTCCAGCGAAGCTCATCGTCCGTGTACTCATTCCAGAAAACACTCGCAAATGCACGTGTCCTGGAGTTGAGCAGATAATCCATATCATAGGTAATACCCGCGCGTTTACGTACGATATCGTAGTAACGCATTTCCCAGTCATCGTTCATAAGGCCATCGGAATCCCAGCCATATCCGGTCTCGTTGTTGTAGGTGACGATTTCCTTTTCCGAGTATGTCAAACCCAGCACGTGGGCAAATTGATCGCTGACCCGATATCCGTAATTGAGCGAAAGGCGGGGACTGCTCGCACTCTCCGTCTGCTCGTTGTAGGTGGTATCAAGCTTGATTTTGAGCAGGGGCTCTGTCAGATCCGAGGGATTCTTGGTCGTAAAGTCGATACGACCGCCGATGGAATCAACGTCTTGATCCGGCGTTAAGGATTTTGAAACCGTAATCGATTCAAGTAGTTCCGTTGGAACACCATCCAACAGTACCGATCGATCATTCTCAGGAGCCACCATCGATGCGCCGTTAATGGCAAACGCATTCAGGTCAGAGGATAGGCCTCTTATGGTAACGTAACGACCTTCCCCCTGATCATTTTCAATGGAGATGCCAGACAGTCGGCGTACCGCTTCAGCCGCCGTCGTATCCGGGAAGTCCCCCAGGGCGTCGGAGTCAACAACCGAAATGAACGAATCAGACGCCTGTTGTTTATCGATGGCAGACATCAGCGATCCACGTGTGCCTATGACGACAATCTCCTCCATGCTCTCCTCGCCTTGCGGCGCGGCCACAACGCCGCCACAAACTCCAGCACACAAAGCAATTGAAACCAGTTTTCCTTTTCCTCTCATAGCATTAGTCCCCTTGTAAAAAAGGTGGCAGTCCCAGAAATCAGGGGCCAATACTAGACAGGCTTGATTAAGACATTATTCTGCATCCCGTTAATTTTCGGTTAAACACTGTAAAGATGCCGCATTGTCATGTCGTGATTATGAATCTGAATTTAGTCAGCAAGCGCCAGCCTCCCTGATGATATTGACGAAGAGTCTTCTGTATATTTCGACGCTCTTTCGAGGCACGATCCAAACGAATTGAAAGAGGTGCGTTCGACTATCGTCTTGGATTCGGACAAGAAAGCCCTTTCGAGGTAGTCACGGCTACTTCTGCTACTGTCGATGAATGACCCGCGACACTCGTTCGGATGTCCGTTGGACGCTATGGGTTAATCAAGGAGTTTCAATCGCTATAAGGAAGCTCTGATCAATTGGTTTTTTTCGTGAGAGCAAGGCGGAGGCCCCCGCATAAAATCGCGAAAACGCTTTAATTTCGCGATGTTTCGAGGACGACTCCAACGCAGCTATCGCGGAAAAAGACATTGATCAGAGGTTCTCTAAACAAAACTCTACCTCCCCTTTACAGTATTTTTATGTAACGAGGTTATCCTGTCGCGGCATGATCAATAGTACTGATGTGCTTCAATCAATTCATCGCTGGGATGTCGTCACGCTGCAACGTGTGACTCAATCGGAGATACGCAAGACATCGGTGAAGTTGGCGCGAACCATTTCCCGGACGGGAGACGGCTGGTTCTATCCCCTGGTACCCGTTTCTCTGTACCTGCTGGACTACAGCGATGTTGCGTCATTCACGATAGCCTTACTGGCAGCGTTCGGATCTGAGCGCTGCCTTTACTTCCTGGTCAAGAATGGATTCAAGCGACGAAGGCCAGATGACGTACTCCCGGGCTACAGAAGTGTGATTGCCGCGGCCGATGAGTTCAGCTTTCCGTCCGGGCACACATCCGCAGCATTTCTCCTGGTAACGGCGCTAACCTTGAGTTTTGGTGGTGTCTTTCCTGGGCTTTACGTTTGGGCGATAGGCGTAGGGGCATCCAGGGTGATTCTGGGCGTGCACTTTCCATCCGACATCATTATTGGCGCGAGTATGGGCACAGTCATTGCGAACCTCACCTTTTTAGTACTCGTATGAAGATTCTATATGGCGTACAGGGCACCGGAAATGGCCACATTTCACGGGCGGCAGCGATGTCCCGCGCGTTTAAGAAATATACCGATGTAGACATCACCTGGCTCTATTCGGGCCGAAACAAGGACGATCTGTTCGATATCGAGAAGGGCCATCTGTGGCGGCGAGGGATGACGTTTGTGACCGAAAATGGTCGCCTGAGTCTTGCCAGGACTTTCACAAAAAACAACCTGCTACGCCTGCTCCTTGATGTGCAACGGCTGGACCTTTCCCCATACGATACGATCGTCACGGATTTCGAACCGACTGTTTCCTGGACGGCCCGGCTCAAGGGGTTTGCATCAGTGGGAATCGGTCATCAGTACGCGTTTAAGTACAACGTGCCAACCCGGGGCGAAAACAGACTGAATCAACTGGTGCTTCGAAACTTCGCACCGGCCGGCACGTCAATCGGTATGCATTGGCATCACTTCGGAGCACCCATCGTCCCACCGATAGTCGACCTGGATAGCGAGGTCGTCGGGTTGGAACGGGTCAGAACAATACCCAATAAGATTCTGGTCTACCTGCCTTTTGAGGATCAGTTGCAGGTCGTCGGGCTGTTACAAGAAATAGATTCATATGAGTTTTATATCTATGGCCCGAATTTAACGATGGTCGATCTTGGCGCCATCCACATGCGGCCACTATCGAGAACGGAATTCAAGAAAGATCTGGTTAGTAGCGCCGGGGTCATCTGTAACTGCGGCTTTGAAACCATCAGCGAGTGCCTGAAGATGGGTATCAAGGTGTTCACCAAACCTCTGGCCCAGCAGGTGGAGCAGCTTTCTAACGCAGCAGCGCTGGATCAGCTCGGATACGCAAGGGTAGGGACCCTGAAGCGGCAGGAAATTGTCAATTGGCTGGAGAGGGATGTTGGCGTTCGGGTTGACTATCCTCCCGTACACGAACACCTGGCCGAATGGCTTCTGCAGGAGAATAGAGTTCCCGTTGAAGAGCTGGCTACCCGCCTGTGGTCTTTAGTAACTGTCCATGACGTATCGCCAAAGACCGAGTCGGGTCGCGCTAACGCTGTCGAGTAAATTGCCTTGATACGATGACCGTCACTCTCGAAACTGACTCGCCTGCTGTCCGAGGAACATCTGGGCGACTTGTTCGCAATGGCGTCAAATTCTCCGATTCTTTAACTTGTATTGTGCGGCGCTTAACACAGGAGCGTTAGTATGTTTTTCCCAAGGAAGGTGGTCCCCCCCCCAAACCTTCCTTAGGTGTCCGACAGGGACGTTAGGCACCTCCTCTTTTTTACGGCAGTCGCTGCCTGGATTCTGCCTCCGATTTCGTAACTTTGGATAGACGAACGGTCGATGTCTCCATCACCGTCCCGGAACTGGTGCAACTGTCCTTCCCGGCCGGCGATATCGACCTGACCTACGCCGATGGTTCTGACTCAGTCGTTACCGAGGAGTTCTGCGTCTACAGCAACCAGGCCAGCGTGGATTTCGACATCACCGTTGACCCCAGCAATGCACCCTCTTCCGGGTCTGCTCCGGTCATGAAGTCAGGCAGCAACGAACTGGCCTACCAGATCGACCTCAAGAAGGCTGATGGTACCTCGATCTCTGCCAACATCGGCCACACCGGTGCCACCGCTGCCAACCAGGGTGACGCCAACCAGGTGAGCAAGACCTGTGCATCAGGTGGCAACTCTCACGAGTTCATCATCACGGTACTCGAGTCCAACATCGAGGCCGCCGTGGATGGCAGCTACTCTGACACAGTCAATGTCACCATCGCTGCAAACTGATCAGGCGAGCAGCTAAAAACCTAAGGGGGCGCAAAGCCCCCTTTTTTTCGCGTCAACTTCAGCTACATAGCCGGCAGGCTCGCAAGGAACCTGATCAGGGCCTCATTCACTTCTGTCGGGCGCTCCTGTTGCAACCAGTATCCGGCACCAGCTAAGCGGGACGATCACCCAGGTATCGCCGACGAAGTAGCAGGCAGACGAATTGGGGTCGAAAGAATTGCGGTCTCAACGTCTCAGTTGAAATACCCCAGGCGAACCGCCTCCCGCCTGAACTCACGGCACCTTGAGCCAAACCGTGTTCGATGTGCCCGCGGCATGGCAAGAAGATCCGGATCACTTCATCTTCATCATCACAGCGACCATTGCGATTGCGGCGTTCAGGTCGGTTCAGAGCTTCCCTGGGTGTAGAAGCTGAGTGACAGTGTGGTGGTGTCTGCGTCGATATCGACCACGTAATCCTCCGTTGTGTCCGGAGATCTGTGGGATAGCACCAACGCATCGTTACGCGAGTAGGCGCCGTCCTGAGGCGCGCCAAAATGATCCGCGACGATGTGAAGTTGCGCACGGTACCGGCCCGGGACGGGTCCATTGTCCTGGGTCAAGGTGAACTTGCCTTTCGACATCTGGGAGATATAGACAGCGATGGTCGGCCGGTTTCGATCGTCGGGTAATAATGTCACCCATCCCCAAAATACCGGCGCGTCATTCAAGGTGACATCCCCGGACATCGCAATCCTTTTGTTGGTGGCAAGAAAGCCCATCTGATTCAACCACTCGATCAGCAGTTCAGTCCAACGATGCAGGTGAGGGTCCCCTGGTGCCAAACCCGTGCCGTGTGTGCCAAAGCCAAACACGTGCAGTTCTGCGGCGACGCCGTGTTGCTGCAGTGCCTGGTAGTACCGCAGGCTGTGCTCCGGGACGACCATCAAATCCTCGTGGGTGCTCAGTAGAAATGTGGGCGGTGTATTGGCGTCAACATCCGCGTGTGTGGTCGGAAAAAACTGACCGCCTCGCCCAAACAGTGACGCATCCGTGGCGGGGTAGATCAGCGCCAGAAAGTTGGGTTTGGCGTTATGGCGATCAATGTCATTATCAGCCTGTTCCGCTTCGCCAGAGCGCGTGCCAGCAAGGGACGCAAGGTGGCCCCCGGCCGAAAACCCCATCATGCCAACCCGATTGGCATCAATACCGAAGTCGGTGGCGCGAGCACGTACCGTGCGGATAGCACGCTCAGCGTCTGCAAGCGCAGTATCGATACCGTAGTTCGGCTGTAATCGGTAACGCAGGACAAACGCAGCGATGCCGTGCCGGTTCAGATAGCGTGCCACCTGAAGCCCTTCATGGTCGGCGGCAAGAATGTGATAGCCCCCGCCTGGATTAACAATGACCGCCGCGCCGGTCGAGAGTTCTCTCCTCGGAAGATGAATCGACAATGTCGGCACGTCCGTTGCCCCGTCACCTTTAGCACCCGGTGCTCCGTCAGGCCAAAGCGCGATTGCCGTGTCGTGCAGAGGGTTCTCGTGAGGTTCTCCAGCAGGTATCTGTGGTAACGTCATCGCGGTTCAAGTCCCTGGTTTCGGGTGACAATACCATCCGGCCGAATGGCGAGCGAGTTTCGTGAACACCTTCCATCGCGATGGCCGTGTTGTTGCGCCGGAACTGATCGCTTTCCTTCGAGTTGCATTCTGTTTTTCTACTCAGTGTCTATTTGAGCGCGGCGATAATCTGGTGCTGGCTGTTCTCATCAAGATAGGGGTGCATGGGCAGACTGAAGACATCTTCAGCAATGGCCTCCGAAACCGGAAACTGGCCCGGCGTGAACCCGCACTGCGACAGCGCCGGTTGCAGGTGCAGGGGCACGGGGTAGTAGATCTGTACGGGAATCCTGCTGGACTGCAAGCGCGCTACGTATTGATCGCGGCTGCCATCGCGGGCCCGCACGCTGAACTGGGCATAGGCACTTTGCATACCATCTGCCACCTGCTGACATTGGAGGCCGTCAGGGAGTTGTTCGCGATAGCGTTTGGCCACGGTTTGTCTTGCCTCCAGTTCGGCGTCGAATATGGCGAGCTTCTCGAGCAGGATGGCCGCCTGAATGGAGTCGAGGCGGCTGTTCATTCCGACCCGGACGTTGCGGTACTTGTTCTCGCCCTGGCCATGGACTCGCAGCGACCGCAACGTTTCTGCCAGCTCCCGGCTGTGGGTAAAGACCGCACCGCCGTCGCCGTAACAGCCAAGGGGCTTGGCAGGAAAGAAGCTGGTGGTGGCGATATCACCAAAGCTGCCCGCCCGGCGCTGACCCTGGGCTGCTCCAAAGCTCTGGGCGGCATCTTCGATCAGTAACAGACCGGCCCGATTGCAGACGCCTTCGATCGCTTCATAGTCCGCTGGCAGTCCAAAGATATCGACCGCGATCACTGCTTTCAGCCGGCTACCCATTTGCCCGCGCTGGATTCTGATGGTGTCTTCAAGCCGTTCCGGGCACAGGTTGAAACTGTTCGGGTCGACATCCGAAAACAACGGAACCGCGCCGAGCATCATGATCGCCTCGACGGTGGCAAAGAAGGTATACGGCGTGGTGATCACGTAGTCGCCGGGCCCGACCCCCGCCGCCATCAGCGATAGCTGCAGTGCATCGGTGCCGTTGGCACAGGTGACGGCGTGCGGCACGCCAGCATAGTCCGCCAGTCGGGTCTCCAGTTCCGCCACTTCAGGACCCATGATGAACCGGCCGTGCTCCAGCACCACCTGGATGCGCGCGTCGATCCTTGCCTTGTTCCGGCGGTACTGCTGCTTGAGGTCAATGAACTCCATCATTCAGCTTCGCACGACACGGCCGTTCTCCAGCCGGTAAATGTCGCCGGTGTTGGCGCAGGTGGCCTGCCCGGTGCCGGTCAGTGGCAGGCTGAGCTGTTCCCCGTATTCACTCATCCAGCCGATCTGTTTGCCGGGGACGCCCACCACGAGTGCGTAGTCCGGGACGTCTTTGTTGACGACCGTGCCGGCGCCGACAAAGGCAAACTTGCCGATGGTGGCGCCACAGATGATGGTGCAGTTTGCTCCCAGGCTCGCGCCGCGCCTGACCAGGGTCTTGCGGAACTCCTGCTTTCGTTCGATGGCGGACCGGGGGTTGTAGACGTTGGTGAACACCATGCTGGGACCACAGAAGACATCGTCTTCAATGGTGACGCCATCAAATACGGAGACATTGTTCTGAATCTTGACCCGGTCCCCGATCACCACATTGTCACCGACATAGACGTTCTGGCCGAGGCTGCAGCCGGCGCCAATGACCGAGGTGGGTGACACGTGCACGAAGTGCCAGATGCGGGTCCCGTCGCCCACGGTCGCGCCGTCATCGACCCAGGCGGATTCGTGGATGAAGACGTATTTGCCGATCACCGTGAAATCGCCCGTGCAAATGGATGTGCATCGCGGTCCGGTGAGCAGACCTCACTGACCCTGATGTCGTGGATGATCTCGATGCTGCGACGCGCGTCTTCAAGCCCAAACCCACCTCCTGCAAGAATGTCCTCATAGCTCAGGGTGTGCAGGTCGGTAAATCCGCCGGAGAATTCCACCTCCTCGCCGTCTACGGTGATCGACCGGTAGGTACGCTGGCCGGTCTTCTTGATCTTCTCAGGGATGTATTCAAAGTCCGTGGACAGAAACCAGCGAACCCGGGCATGTTCGAACTGCAGCATTCCCGACCCGAGGGTATCGGCTGACAGATGCACGCGCTGGTCCTGCAGTGGGCCAAATATCCACCCCAGCATGTCGAAAAAGTGAACGCCGATGTTGGTGGCGATGCCGCCAGACTTGGCGATGTTCCCCTTCCAGGAGACGAGGTACCAGCGGCCCCGGCTGGTCAGATAGGTCAGGTCCACATCAAAAATATGGTCAGCGCTGGACTTCAGGATTGAAGCCACTTTCTGGCGCAGTTCTATGATGCTGGGGTGGAGCCGCAGTTGCAGCACGGTATAGACGCGGCGCCCAAGGTCCTGTTCGACTTCCGCCAGCGCATCGATATTCCAGGGGTTCAGTACCAGCGGTTTCTCACAGATTGCGTGGGCGCCGCTGCGCAGGGAAAACCGAATATGGGAATCATGCAGGTAATTCGGAGAGGTGATGGCGATGTAATCGACGCCGCGGCCTTCCCGGCGCAGCAGGTCGATGTGCCGGTCGAATCGTTCGAACTCTGTAAAGAATCGCGCCTCCGGGAAGTAGCTGTCGATCACGCCAACGGAGTCGTTTGGGTCAAGCGCAGCGACCAGGTCGTTGCCGGTTGCCCGGATGGCCTCCATGTGGCGTGGTGCGATATACCCGGCCGCACCGATCTGTGCAAATCTCTTCAATCTGACATCCTTACTGTGTGCTATGCCTTGACCACATTGGATGCCCCGAACGGATAGCGTCCGCGGGTATCAACGATCAGTCGGGCGTTCTCACTGATCATCTTGTAGTCAAACTCATCATGGTCCGTTGCGAGCAGTATGGCATCCTGATTCGTCAGGTTTTCCGGGGTGATCGGCAGGCTCGTCATGGTCAGGGAATAACTTCGGGTTCTGGGGATCTTTGGCACATGGGGGTCTGAATAGCTCACCTCGCTGCCGGACTGCCTCAGCAGTTCTATCAGCTTCAGCGATGGTGATTCCCGGATGTCGTCAACATTCTTCTTGTAGGCAACCCCCAGAACAAGAATTCGACTGCCCTTGAGCGGCTTGCTGTGTTCATTCAGGGCCTCGGCCAGCTTGGCGATCACCCACTCCGGCATGCGTGAATTGACCTCGCCCGCCAGTTCGATAAAGCGGGTGTTGAGCCCGTATTCCCTGGCTTTCCACGTCAGGTAGAAGGGATCAATCGGAATGCAGTGGCCGCCGAGCCCCGGGCCCGGATAATAGGCTGTGAAGCCAAACGGTTTGGTTGCCGCCGCCGCGATGACCTCGTGGATGTCGATCCCCATGCGGTCCGCGACCATTTTCATCTCGTTCACGAGGCCAATATTCACGGAGCGATGAATGTTCTCCAGCAGTTTGGTCATCTCGGCCGTTTTGGTGGAGGACACCGGTACCACCCGGTCCACCGCCAGTTCATAGAGCGCCACACCGAGTTCAAGGCAGTCCTGGGAATAGCCGCCGCAGATCTTCGGTATGGTCTTGGTTTCAAAGTTCGGGTTGCCGGGGTCTTCACGTTCCGGTGAATAGACCAGAAAGAAATCATGACCAACATCGAAGCCCTTCTCCACCAGGCGGGGCAGCAGCACTTCTTCTGTTGTGCCGGGGTAGGTCGTACTCTCCAGGGAGACCAGTTGCCCTGCCTTGAGGTAGGGCAACATGGATGCCAGGGTGGCCTCGATATAGGAGAGGTCGGGCTCACGGTGGCGGGTCAGTGGCGTTGGGACACACAGTATGGCGCAGTCAAGCTCCGCGGTACGGCTGAAATCGACGGTCGCTTCGAACCCTGCTTCCCGTGCTGATGCGATCTGACTGTTCGAGATATGCTTGATGTAGCTTTGACCGGCGTTCAACCGTTCTACCTTGGCCGGGTCAATATCAAAGCCGATCACCCGGATGCCCGCAGTGGAGAAACGCAGCATCAGAGGCAGGCCGACATAGCCGAGCCCGAAGATTCCGACTACCGCTTCTCTGCTTTGCAACCGCCTGGAAAGCGCGTCCTTGTACACCATAGAACCTCGAGGAGGATGGCGAGGAATCGCCTTTGGAATCAGTCACGTAAGGCGCGCAGTCTAAACTATACAGGTCGGTGATTCCATGTCGGGCGGGCTCGAAGCACTCTTCGCTTGTCGTCATGCAGATGACAGTCGCCAGCGTGAACGCTTGCTTGGAACAGCAACCCTGCCCCGTGTATCAAGGCGCAGCCCAAGAGCTCGAGTTCCGAACCGGCGCGCCTTCTTGCAGCAACGCCGTAAATACATCCCTGTAGGCTGCCACTCGGCGTCCTGCCTCGCAGGCTGCCGCAAGAAGGCGCCCCGGTCCGAAACTCTGACGCAGTGAAAGTTGCGCAGCAACTTTCACAACCCCTTCCAGCCTCCAAGTAGCGGCAGCGATTTCAAAGAAATCGCGAGAGCGTGAAAGTTGCGAAGCAACCTTTCATAACCCTCCCAGCCCCCAAGCAGCGGCAGCGATTTCGAAGAAATTGCGAGAGCGCCCAACTCCGTGCGAAACCCCCTCCAAACCAATCTCTCATCAACCACCCCTAGGCACTGTGGCGCGAGGCGACCACCCCACGGGGTGTTACTGGCAGGGATGTCACCAAAGAGCCTACAGGGATGTATTTACGGCGTCTTCCAGCCCCCAAAGCAGCGGCAGCGATTTCAAAGAAATCGCGAGAGCGTGAAAGTTGCGCAGCAGTGAAAGTTGCGAAGCAACCTTTCATAACCCTTCCAGCCCCCAAGTAGCGGCAGCGATTTCGAAGAAATCGCGAGAGCGCCTAACTCCGTGCGAAGCCCCTCCCAGCCCCCAAGCAGCGGCAGCGATTTCGAAGAAATTGCGAGAGCGCCCAACTCCGTGCGAAAACCTCCAAACCAATCCCCCATCAACCACCTCAAGGCGCTGTGGCGTGGGGCACCACCCGACGGGGCGTTGCTTGGCAGGGATGCCAGCAAAGAGCCTACAGGGATGTATTCACGGCGTCCCCGGCGGGTGGTGCCCCGCGCCGCAGCGCCGCTCGTGATTGAGCAGCACATTTCGCTT
>JAQBUI010000070.1 GCA_027624035.1 Pseudomonadota bacterium
ACACCACAGCACCTTGAGGTGGTTGATGAGCCTGGTTTGGAGGGGTTTTCGCACGGAGATGGGCGCTCTTGCCGGTTCGGGGCTCGAGGTGTTGGGGTGTGCTTTGGTGCACGGGCGGGGTTGTTGTTTTGATTTCGTCGCACGGAGTTGGGCGCTCTCGCGATTTCGTTGAAATCGCTGCCGCTGCTTGGTGGCTGGGAGGGGTTGCGAAAGGTTGCTGCGCAACTTTCGCTACAGAAACGTCAGTTGTTTTCCTATGTGGTTCTGGGCCTCTCCCACGCTCATCTCTATCTCGTAGCCAGTAAATTTACGAAGGTTGATGACGCCGGTATCGAAGATCAGATATTGCCCCTTGATACCGAACAGAGTGCCGGAGATGACCGGCTGTTTGTCAAAGCTCATGGACACTACCTGGGTGGGATACTGTCTGACGGGATAGACGAAGGTTTCGGTCTGGGCGGTCAGGAGCGAGATGGCCTGGATGCCAAAGCGGTTTCTCAATCCATTCAGTTCAGCTTCGACCTCCGGAATCAACCGGTCCCGAATCGCACCGAGGTCCACCTGGCGGTCATCGGCCATGAGCATTTGCTGCCACTGGGTGCGATCGCTGACGTGTTTCCTGAGGGCCTCTTCCACAAATCCGGACTGGGCCCGGGTCTGCACTGCGACGATGGGAACGGCCTGTGTGGCGCCCTGGTCTATCCACCGTGTGGGCAGATTTTCCACCTTGGTGATGCCCACCTTGATGCCGGAGGAATTCGCCAGGTAGACCAGATGAGGCTGCAGGCAGAATGCTTCTCCCCAGGCGGGGTCGCGGCAGGTGCCCTGATCGTAGTGGCACCGCTCCGGGCTGACCACGCAAAGATCGCATTGGGCCAGGGTGCAGAAGCAGTCAAAGCAATGGCCCTGGCCATAGCTGCGTCGGGTAGCCTGGCCACACGCCACGCAGCTGATCGTGCCGGTCCACGTCAGAGTGAGCCCACTGCCCAGGTGCGGGTTGAGGTGCTCTTCGATGTCATCGAGACGCAGGTAGTAGTCAATGGGCTCGCCGGTTTCGGCTCGCATTTTGCGAAGGTGGCCGCGCATGGGAGCAACATATCAGCGTTGAGCGTGCAAGCATAGGCATGCTTTCGTTGCGTCTTGAAGCGCCTCCGACGGCATCCCGTAGAATTGAACGCCTTTAAGAGGCCCGGGCTGACGAGTTCGGGATCAGACACCAGCTGCTGCCAGTGTGGTCTGTATAAGAGGCAGCCGTTTTTCAGTAAGCTATGCGGTCCGCGCGACCAGAGAGGACACCATGAAAGAAGGACAGCCCAGGGCCATTCACCTGAAGGACTACGAGGTTCCAGCCTATCTCGTCGACGAGACCGAACTGCATGTGGAGATCGACGAGGAAGTGACTGTGGTCACGACCATCCTGAAAGTTCGTCGCAATCCTGACGGAGATGTTTCGGTTCCGGATCTTGTTCTCGATGGCGGACGGGACCTCGAGACCAGGCACATCAGTATCGATGGTCGGGAATTGCTGTCCAATGAATTCGGTGTTGATGACGAACGTTTGACCATCAACGGCGTCCCCGAATCCTTTACCCTGAAGACGGTCGTTGAGATCAAGCCCCAGAATAATACAGCCCTGGAGGGACTGTATAGATCCGGTGACATGTTCTGCACCCAGTGCGAGGCGGAAGGATTCCGAAACATCACCTGGTACCCGGACCGGCCCGACGTCATGTCGAAATTCCGCACCACCGTCGTGGCAGATCAGGATCGCTATCCGGTACTGCTCTCGAACGGCAATGATGTTGACCGGGGCCAGAGCGACGGCCGCCATTGGGTGACCTGGGAAGATCCATTCATGAAGCCAGCCTATCTCTTTGCCCTGGTGGCTGGTGACCTTCAGCATATTGAAGATTCGTTCACGACCATGAGCGGCCGCAAGGTGAAGCTGCAGATTTTCACCGAGGCACACAACATCGACAAGCTCGACCACGCCATGACCAGCCTCAAACATTCCATGGCCTGGGACGAACGTACCTATGGTCGGGAATATGACCTCGACATCTTCATGATCGTGGCGGTAGAAAGCTTCAACATGGGCGCCATGGAGAACAAGGGGCTTAATATTTTCAACACCTCTTGTGTGCTGGCCCGCCCGGATACGACGACCGATGCCGGCTATCAGCGTGTGGAAGGGGTAGTGGCCCATGAGTATTTTCACAACTGGTCTGGCAATCGTGTCACCTGTCGGGACTGGTTTCAGTTGAGCCTCAAGGAAGGGTTCACCGTGCTCCGGGATCAGCAGTTTTCTGCAGATATGGGGTCTGCCGCGGTGTACCGGGTGAACGATGTCGCGGTGCTGCGCAACAGCCAGTTCCCGGAAGATGCCGGACCCATGGCCCATCCGATCCGTCCTGATTCCTACATCGAGATCAACAACTTCTATACCGCGACGGTTTACGAGAAAGGTGCCGAGGTGGTGCGCATGATCCAGACCCTGCTTGGAAGGGAACGATTCCGGAAAGGCACTGATCTCTATTTTGATCGCCATGATGGTCAGGCAGTCACCACCGAGGATTTCCTCAAGGCCATGGAGGATGCGAGCGCAGCCGACCTCACTCAGTTTCGGAACTGGTATCGTCAGTCCGGAACCCCGGTGCTGGACGTCAGCGGCCAATATGATGCTACGAGCCAGGTCTTCACACTCACCGTTGAACAGTCCTGCCCGCCCACGCCGGGTCAGCCGGACAAGGCCGCCTATCACATGCCGCTTGCCATGGGGCTGCTGGATGAGTCTGGCGCGGATATTCGATTTGCCACCGATGGGCTCGATGTCGCCAGTACCCATGAAGTCGATGGGTTCACGGCGGTGCTGAATGTCAGGTCACCGAAAGAGGTGTTTCGTTTTGAGGGAATTGCCTCTGCACCCGTTCCGTCGTTGCTGAGGGGCTTTTCGGCACCGGTGAAGCTCGGCTATGACTATACCCGTGACGAACTCACATTCCTCATGAGCCATGACAGCGATGGCTTTGCCCGCTGGGAGGCGGGCCAGCGCCTCGCCGTGGAGGTCATTACTGAAGTGGTGCAGCAGATCCGGCAGGGCAGCGCGATCAGCATCGACGAGCGACTGATCAAAGCGTTCGACAACAATCTGCAGCAGGCCATCGAGGGCGATCGTGATCCGGCGCTCGACAAGGAGATGATTGCCCAGATGCTGTTGCTGCCGACGGAGACTTACCTTGCCGAACTGGCAGAGGTGGTGGATGTGGAAGCGATCCATCAGGCACGTGAGGCGGTCCGTGGCGCGATCGCCAAAGCCCTGGGTGGCTCGTTGCTGGCGGTCTACAAGCTCAACCAGTCGACGCAGACCTACACGCCAACTGCTGCCGAAATCGCCCAACGGGCGCTCAAGAATGTTGCCCTGGGTTACCTCATGCAGCCTGACGATACCGAGATGGTGCCGCTCTGCGTCGACCAGTTCAAGACTGCTGACAACATGACTGATACTTCTGCAGCGTTGCGCGCGCTGGTCAATTCTGATGCAGACGCTGCCCGGGGGCCAGCAGAACAGGCTCTCACGGAGTTTTGCAACCGCTGGGTCGATGAGTCGCTGGTGATCGACATGTGGTTTTCCATCCAGGCCGGGAGTCAACGGCCGGACACCCTTGAATGCGTCAAGGGTCTGCTCGAACACAAGGCGTTCAATCTCAAAAATCCCAACCGGGTTCGGTCTGTGGTGAGCGCATTCGCACAGAACACCGCCGCGTTTCATCGAGCAGACGGGGCCGGTTACGTCTTTCTCGCTGACCGGGTCATTGAGCTGAATGGCATCAACCCCCTGATGGCGGCGAGAATCCTGGGCCCGCTAACCCGCTGGGCAAAATATGATGCCGACAGGCAGGCCCTGATGAAGGCACAACTGACTAGGGTCCTGGAAACAGAGAACCTGTCCCGCGATGTCTATGAGATCGTCAGCAAGAGTTTGTAGTTCGCGGTGCAGCGGTGGCAGATCCATGTGATCAGCCGTTCCACAATCTCGCGCACATGTCCGTTGAGCACTAGCCCGGGTTCAGGCTGGCGACCAGATCGCGTTTCTTCCGCCCCCTTGGCTGGTCGGCTCGCAGTTGCTTGACAACATTCAGCAGCGCATCACCGTTCCATTGTGAGGGGTCGCCGCTGCCGTACAGCGCTTGCTCCAGTTCCGCGACTGCCTGGCCCAGGTCCTCATTGTGTTGCTGTCTGCTGAATGCCTGGATCGAATCCGTATGGAATCGGGCGTGACTCCATAAAAACAGATTGCGATGGGCAACCGCAGCATCGTGGTGCTGGCAGGCACGGGTCAGGCCCTCGAAATACTTCGGTTCATCCGGTGGCGTGATCCGGGTATCAGGGGCCTCCGTCCGCTTCTGCCTGGCCATGGCGGCCCTCACTGTGAGCCATTGCCAGGTACTGATCAGCCATAGGATGACCACCGCAATGGTGCCATACATCCAGATGTTGGTAGCGGGTACTTCGGTGCTGGCTGGACTTTGGACCTCCCGCAGCGGCGTCATGATCTGGGGTGCTACCGTTTGCGGGCTGTCGGCAGGAACAATAGTGTAAGTAGCGGCAGGGATTTCGGCCACTTCCTGTCGGTCTGTTTCGGTATTCCACCAGGGGATCCGGATCGCTGGCAAAGTGATGGGGCCGGACTTCGTGGGGACGATGCCGATGGTGGTGACGCTGGAAGAAATGAGTCCTACTGCATCCGCACGTTCCTCGGTTACCGCCGGGTCGGCGTAGGTCTTGATGCCCTCCAGTTGCAGCGATTCAAATGCCGGGAGCATTGAGGCCGCGAGGCCGGTCGCCTGCATGGACAGAACGCGATTGACGGGCTCGCCCACCTTGAACACAGGAGGCTGTTCAGTCCAGCGTTCCTGCAGCACCAATGAGCGGGCCGCGAGCCATGTGTCCCCAGTAAAGGATGACGGACGTGGCTTGACCTCGATCTCGATCGGTCTGGAAATCGTGCTGACCGATTGTCGCGTGCCAAACAAGCCACCACGGCCGCGAGTTCCCCGAAAGATTTCCGCTGGAATCGTCAGGGTACCACTCTTTTGGGGGAAAATTGCGTAGCGTTTTTCCAGAACATAGTAACGCTGGTTGTTCACCACTGATTCATAGCGGCGTTCCTCCTCAATGGTCTCCACCACCGCGTCTACCACCGTAGGTGGCGCGGGAAAGTCTCCGGCGATGGTGTCTGCATAGAACAGCTTCAGGGTATAGATGACCTGGCTTTGAACATAAGTCGACGGCTGGTCCACGCTGGTATCAAAAAAGACGTACTGTGAGGTCTGAACTGACTGGGCTACCGACGGTGCCACCACCCGGATGGTCATCGGATTGGTCATCCATCCCGCCACGGCGATTTGAGGAATGGTCAGATTGCCTCTTCGTGTTGGCTGCAGCGTAATGGTATAGGTGGTCGTGATCTCCTTTGACTGACGCCCATTTATGATGCTGATTTGCTGGCTGGAACTGGTCGCAGTGTTAACCACATCGAAGTCGCCGCTGATGGCGGAAAAATCAGGCTCACCGGTGACGGCTTCATTGGATACCCGGATCGTCAGGGTGAGCAGATCAATCTCTGAAATGGTGGTGCGGTCGACCGTAGCAGTCACCTCTGCGCGACTCAACTGTACGACCAGCACGAGTGCAATCATAATGATGAATCTCACCAGTCACCTCCCTCGATTCGTGATATCTGGCCCTGAGTCAGTCGATCCTCGTGCTGGGCGCGAAATTTGCGTCGCAACAGACCGCCAGGATCATCGGGAACCCTGCGGAGCCACTGCTTGAGTGCCTGTTCTTCCTCTGAGTCGAGTTCATCGTCCTCGTCGGCCTGCTGCTGCTGGGGTTCCTGTTCGGACTCCTCGCCGGGTTCGGGCGCAGGCTGCTGATCTTCTGGCTGTTCCTGATCTTCGCCTGCCTGCTCCTGTTGTTGCGGTTCGCCTTCCTGGTCCTGCTGGTCTTGCTCGTCCTGGTCCTGATCCTGTTGCTGTTGCTGCTGTTGTTGCTGTTGTTGTTGTTGCAGAAGCTTCTCGACGAGGTCCCTGTTGAACAACGCATCCTCGTGGTCCGGGTTCATGGCGAGGGCCTCATCGTATGCTTCGAGCGCTTCCTCCAGCCGCCCTTGTCTGGCAAATGCATTACCGAGGTTATAGCGTCCGTCCGGGGACCGGATATTGTCGAACTGACCTGCAGCATCCTGAAACTGTTCGCTCCGATATTGCGCGGCACCCTTCCAGGCGGGGTCCTGAAAAAGCTGTGAGGCCGTTTCAGGGTCGTTGCGCTCAAGGGCGATCTGGCCCTGCTGATCCCTGGTCCACCAGAGGTCTGCCCATTCAAAGGCATAGGTCTTTTCTGCCGGCAGCAGGCAGACCAGTACCAGTGCCCACAGCCAGCCCCGGCGAAACGCCAGGCTCGCCAATGGCAATAAAAGCAGCAGCAGCCAGGGGCCCTCCTCACGCCAGATATCAAAGTCCCGTTCCAGGGCGATGAAGCGTTCGTTGACCGCCAGCGGGTCCGGTGCCAGCAGATAGTCAAGATCCTCGTCAGTGAGTGTCATGGCCGCATACCTGCCGCCTGCCACGGCGGCGAGTTCTGCCAATTCTGCTCGATTGACCTTCGGGATGACCAGGCTGCCGTTGCGATCTTTGAGATAGCCCTCGCCTGTGCCCGTCTCACCGGCAGGAATCGGCGCGCCTTCAACCGTCCCGACAGAGAGCACAGAGATTGGATAGCTGAACCGGTTTTCCCGGGCGCGTGCCTGGGCCTCTGCCACATCCCGGATCTCATCGGTGATGATCAGAATCCGACCGCTGCTCACGCCGGCGTCAGAAAAAAGGGAGATCGCCCGATCCAGCGCCGGGCTCAGTTGACTGCCTGGCGCCGGCATGATGTCGGGTGTCAGGGCGGGAACCATAGACGCGATGGTGTCGGTGTCATCGGTCAGCGGTGACACCACATGGGCGTCACCGGCAAAGGCGATCAGACCAGTCACACCCTCATTGCGCAGGTTGAGCAGATCCTGCAGCTTTCGTCGCGCCCGGACCAGCCGGTTGGGTTTGACATCGGTGGCATACATCGAGCGGGTCAGGTCGAGCAGTATGACGAGAGCGTCCTCACGCTCATGGACAGGCTGGTCCGTCTTCTGCCATACGGGTCCCGCCAGGGCCAGCACTGCCAGCAGCCAGGCGACCAGCAGCAGGGTCATCGGGCTCCTGCTGACGGCGCCATCCGGATTGTCCAGCAGATAGGGAAGCAGATTGCTGTCCACCGCCTTTTCCCAGTTGCTGGCAGTACTTTGCCGGTACTTCAGCATCAGATACAGCAGTACCGCAGGGACCAGAGCATAGAACCATTCCGGTCGCAGGAAGTGCAGCTGGCTGAGTTGGGCGAGGGATTCGTTCATGACGCGGTCTGCTGACTCCCCCTGGCGCGTTGGCTCGCGAGGCCCGCCAGCAACCAGGTGATCAGGATGGGATGCAGCGCTGCATAGGCAAGGCTTGCCAGCAGGGCGAAACCGAGCGGCCAGAAGAACAGCGACTTGATGGGCCGATAGACCTCCTGGTCCTGTTCGATGGGTTCGAGCTTGTCCAGTTCAGAATAGATGGCTTTTAGCTCATCGGCACTTCTGGCCCGCTGATAGATACCGCCAGTCAGTCTTGCGATTTCGGTAAGCGTCTTGGTGTCCAACTCCGCAGAGGGGTTGATACGCCGATTGAACAGCAGTCCCTGCACCACCATTTCATCAGCGCCAAAGCCGATGGTATAGATCCGGATTCCCTCCTGGGCGGCGAGCCTGGCCGCCTGAAGTGGTTCTACTTCGCCCACGTTGTTGACGCCATCGGTCAGCAGGATCAGTACCCGGTTCTCCGCAGGACGGGCCAGCAGGCGTTTGACAGCAAGGCCGATCGCATCGCCAATGGCTGTCTTGCCGCCGGCGATGCCAAGGGGCGTTTCTTCCAGCAGCGCCTGAACCGTGTTGCGGTCAAAGGTGAGCGGCGTCTGCAGATAGGCCTGTGTGCCAAACAGGATCAGGCCCAGGCGATCACCGTGACGCCTTGCAACGAAATCCCCCACTACCTGCTTGACCACAATCAGGCGGGTGGTCATCTGGTTGCTGATCACCATGTCCTCGGTGCCCATCGACCCGGAGATGTCCACGGCCAGCAGCAGATCCCGCCCGCTGGCAGGAAGTTCAATGGGTTCACCGATAAACTGGGGTCGGGTCCCTGCAACGACCAGTGCCGACCAGATCAGGACGAGCAGGGTGCGTCTCAGCCAGCGCCTGCGTGTCCCTGATGCGGTACCTCCGCTATAGGTAGCGGCAGTGCCAAAAAAGGGTACCTGGAGCGCCGCTTCGGTACGTTCTGCGCGAGGGACCAGATAGAGCACGATCATTGGCAGTGGCAAAAAGCACGCCATCCATGGCCACAGGAATTCGATCATGCGGCTCTCCGATCATCAGTATGGTCGTGATGTCGTCTGATCCACTGGGCTCCGAGTTCGTGCAGGGCCTCCACGTCCACGACCGGTTCTGGCTGGTATTGGGCATCAATCAGGATTTGTCCTTTGCCCATGGTGAACTCCTGGCCCCCGGAGGTCCGATCCAGAAACGCCACCCAGGATTCACCGGTAAGGCTTGCCACGTCCTCGCGGGAGAACCGGGTCAACGCCACCCGCTTCAACAGAGCTTGGTAGTCGTCCAGATATCGGGCGTCATCCCCGTGCTGGTCGTAGTCTTCCCGCAGGCTTCGAAGTTCGGCCATGGCTTCACGGCGATAGCGGTTGCTTCGCCAGCGCCGATACAGCCAGATGATCAGGGCCATTGCTGTCAGCAGGGCGACCCCGCCCAGAATCCACCAGCCTGGCGCCGGGGGCCAGGCATCCAGACTGCCTGGCAAATGGATGTCCCGGAGTTCAGCCAGGGGGTCGGGCGCCACACCAGTCGGCGCGCCGGGCGCGCCAGGTGCAGCAAGGGGTGGCATTGGAGGCGCCGGAGTCGCAGTTGCATCAACCATGGTTAGATTGAGGCCTCGCCAAAGCGGCCTGCCAGTGCCGAGACGCCCGATTGAGACGTGGAGATGGTCACGAGGGGAGAGCGGATGCGCGCAAATTCATCCCGAACTCTGGAGAGGTTGGTCTCGAACTCATTTTCATAGGCGCGCCGATGACGCTGGATACTGGTGTTGATTCGCACGCGCGTGGTCCCATTGGTGATGGTATAGAGGTCCGGGCTGGGCAGTGCTGCCTCCATCGGATCCGAGACATGCACCCCGACCACATCATTGTGTCGCCCCAACTGGCGCAGGTGGATCTGGCAGGCAGCGTAGTCAAAAGACTGGAAATCTGAGATCAAAAAGATGGTGCTGCCATGCTTGGCGACTCTACGGACATTTTGCAGCGCCTCGGTCAGATAGGACGCGCCGGCGTCGGTTGCTTGCCTCGACAGGGCTCGGTTGTAGTCGTGTATTTCATGGAGCAGGCGCAGTACGGACGACTTGCTTCGGCGCGGGCGCACCTGCCGGTGACCCTTCTCCGCAAACACGATGCCACCGATACGGTCGCCTCGTTCGAGTGCGGTCCAGGCGATCAGGGCAGCGGCCTGGGCGGCCAGAACCGATTTGAAGGAATGACGGGAACCGAAGAACATCGAAGAAGACTGGTCCACCAGAATGAGCACCGGACGTTCCTTTTCTTCCTGGAACATCTTGGTGTGTGGTGTCTGGGTCCTTGCGGTGACCCGCCAGTCAATGGTGCGAACGTCATCTCCGGGCTGGTAGACGCGGACTTCGGCGAAATCAATGCCGCGTCCCTTGTAGTTGGAACTGAGCAGGCCGGACAAGGGGTTGCGGGTTTTGTTGGCCTCGGGTGTTCGGAAGTCCCGTGCCGCATAGCGAAGATCAATCAGTTCGCGGATGTCCACATAGGCACCGCCTTTGAGTGTAAACCGGTTGGTGGACTGCTTCTGCGTTGCCATCGCACCGATCAGTTGGCAGCGACACGTTGCAGGATGGTATCCAGCACCTGGTCTGCGGTGACGCCGGTCGCCTCGGCTTCGAAGCTGACGATGATACGATGACGAAAGCAGTCATGCAGTACGGACTGTACGTCATCCGGGGAAACAAAGTCTTTACCTGTGAGATAGGCATTGGCCCGGGAACAGAGGTCGAGCGCGATCGTGCCGCGGGGCGACGCGCCGTAGTCGATCCACGAGGCAAGGTCAGTGCCATAGGCGCCAGGATTCCGGGTCGCCATGGTCAGTGCGACCATGTATTCCTCGACCACGGGCGCCATATGCATATTCAGGATTTCCTGACGGGCGGCGAACACATCCGCCTGGCTGACCTCGGGTGTCTTGATGGACTCGTTGCGCCGGGCCATGGCTTCGTTGCGAACAAGATGCAGGATGCTGCGCTCGGATGATGCGTCCGGGTAACCCACGTTGACGTGCATCAGAAATCGGTCTAACTGGGCCTCAGGCAATGGGTACGTGCCTTCCTGCTCGATCGGGTTCTGGGTGGCCATCACCAGAAAGAGGTCCGGCAGTGTGAACGTCTTGCGCCCGAAGCTGACCTGACGCTCACCCATGGCCTCCAGTAGCGCGGACTGTACCTTCGCGGGTGCCCGGTTGATCTCGTCGGCCAGGATCAGGTTGTGGAAAATGGGCCCGCGCTGAAATTCAAACGACCCATCCTGGACGCGATAGATTTCGGTCCCGGTGATGTCTGACGGCAACAGGTCCGGCGTGAACTGAATGCGGTGAAAGTCGCCTTCGACACCCTCGGCCAGAGTCTTGATGGCCTTGGTCTTGGCGAGGCCCGGAGCCCCCTCGACGAGCAGGTGGCCGTCGGCCAGGAGCGCCACCAGCAGACGATTGACAAGCTTTTCCTGGCCGATGATCTGGCCGGAAAGCCACTGTTCGAGTGCGAGTAGTTGGTCCTTGTGTTGCACAGTCGTCCGAAAAGAGTTGTTGATGGTTTGAGTCCTCCTGAGCATAGCGCGACTGTATAGACATTCGCGGCCTGCGCCAGTTCCCGACCGGCATCATACCGTGTTCGACAGGGGTGAGGAATGGACAGACCGATCCTTCGCCGCTGAGGACCAAATCGGCGGTTGGTACCATCACCCGTGTTGTCCCGCACAGCCTCTGACAAGGCAACACCCAAAGATCAGGAACAATGGATCAGGGAGGGCTGTTCTCGACTCGATCCTGCTCGACGGATGATGGCATTTGAAGTGGATTCATCACCCGCCAGTGATGTCTGGCGGTGACGAACCCAGGCATTTGAGCCAGGTGATGGATCAGGGTTGTGGTTGATGGGATACACCGGCTGTGCCGACATATCCGTCCCAGGAGTCTTCTCTTCCGGTGCGCCAGCCGTTCAGCCAGGCGCTGCGTGATTCTTCGGTGTGGTACGGACAAAGGTCTTTGGATTTTCTCAGTTGGCCAGTTTGATAGCCTCTGGTGAAGGCTCGGTCCGTTCGGTCTCTCTTTTGTCTTCGCATCAGTCGTCCTGTCCTCGATTGGGGTGGGTCAGTTTATGCGCGTCATTTCTCCTCGGCGGACTTCTTTTTTATCCCACCATACGGGACTTGTACAAAACCGTTTCGGTCTAAGAACGATACCCGATAGTCCTTGTGGTCATTAGGATGCTCTGGCCCCGGATGAGGCGAATGGGTACATGGGCTAATGGTGCCCCACGCCGATACTGACGTCAGTTGAGCAGGATGCGGCGAAACAGTACACTTGAAGCGATGCGGGTTCCCGGGCCCCGGCCCCACGCCACATCCTGCAATGAATAACCGATAAGAGCGCCCATCATAAGGAGTGCACGATGAAGAAACTGACCGCAATCGGCGCCGGCATCGCGCTGGCCCTGTTCTCTGGAGTCGCCGCCGCTGAAGACAGCGTCAATGGCGCCAATACTGCCTGGATTCTGACTGCTACCGCGCTTGTGCTGTTTATGACCATTCCGGGTTTGTCTCTTTTCTACGGCGGTCTGGTACGGGTCAAGAATGTGTTGAGTGTGCTGGTGCAGTGTTTTGCAATCACTTGTATGGTGTCCGTACTCTGGCTGGTGATCGGTTATTCACTGGCTTTCTCCGAGGGTTCCGCGGTCCTGGGAGGGCTCGGTAATCTGTTCCACGCCAATGTCACAGAAGAAGCCGTAGCGGGTGACATTCCCGAGAGCGTCTTCTCCATGTTCCAGCTTACCTTTGCCATCATCACGCCGGCTCTGATTGTCGGTGGCTTCGCCGAACGCATGCGATTCTCGTCGATGCTGCTATTCAGTGGGATGTGGTCCCTGGTGGTCTATTCACCAGTGACGCACTGGGTGTGGGGCGGGGGCTGGCTCGGCGAGATGGGGCTCATGGATTTCGCCGGAGGCACTGTCGTCCACGTGACCGCCGGTGTGGCCGCGATTACGGCAGCACTGGTCATGGGCAAACGTCGTGGTTTTCCGCAAACCCAGATGCCACCGCACAACATGACCATGACGATCACCGGGGCTGGGATGCTCTGGGTGGGTTGGTTCGGGTTCAACGCCGGCAGTGCACTGGCGGCCAACGGCGATGCCGGCATGGCCATGATGGCCACCCACATGTCTGCAGCAGCAGGGGCGTTGACCTGGATGCTGGCGGAGTGGATCCGGTTTGGCAAGCCAAGCGCACTGGGTGCTGTCACCGGGATGGTCGCAGGGCTGGGTACCATTACGCCTGCTTCGGGATTCGTTGGCCCCGCCGGTGGCCTGGTCATAGGGATTGTCGCCGGATTCGTCTGCTTCAACGCAACGATGTTCCTGAAGCGGAAGCTGGGCGTGGACGATTCGCTGGATGTCTTTCCGGTTCACGGGGTGGGTGGCGCGCTGGGGACGATCCTGGCTGGCGTTTTTGCCAGCACCCAACTCGGTGTTTTCAGTGGTCAGGGCTATGCAGAGGGCATGACCATGGGTTCACAGGTGGGCGTGCAGGCCATCGGGGTACTGGCGACTGCGGTCTATACTGGGGTTGTTACCTACATCCTGCTCAAGCTGGTGGATCTCATGCTGGGGTTACGGGTCACTGATGATGAAGAAACCGAGGGTCTTGATCTGAACCAGCACAACGAGCGTGGCTACGACCTGTAACCAGAACCAGTCGGGGCCCCCGGGTGGGGTCCATCCGTAGCGGTAGTTGTGTTATCTCTTGATCATGCCGGGGCGGGCCCGGATGCAGAGAGGTTTGGGCTCCTCACCCGTACGGCGGCGCGTTCAACCAGAAAGGACACCAATTCCGGGAAGTTGATGCCAGCCGCCGCGGCGCCGTCCGGATACAGGCTGGTCGGTGTCATTCCCGGCAGTGTATTGACCTCGAGCAGGAATTCGACGCTGTCTGACGGGACGATGAAGTCCGCTCTGGACAGATCCCGACAACCCAGTGCCTCATGGGCCGCGACCGCAATCGCCTGCAGTCGTATGGTTTGATCCACGCTCAATTCTGCGGGCACGATATGGTCAGACAGACCGGCCGTGTAACGATGTTCGTAGTCATACCAGCTGTCCTGTGGGGTCTTGATCTCAATCACCGGGAAGGCCTGCGGGCCCTTGTCGGTATCCAGCACCCCGACTGTGATTTCCTTGCCCTCGATGCGTTGTTCAATCAACAGTCGTTCGTCATATTCGAAGGCAAGTGCCAGGCCCTCCGCCAGTTCCTCCTGTCGATCGATCAGGGTCACACCGAGAGCGCTGCCCTGACGGGCAGGTTTAATGACCACGCGTGTTCCGAGGGCCTTCATTATCTTTGCCTGTGCCTGGGAGACGCCGCTACGACGTTCGACGACACAGTCTTTGACGAGTGGCAAGGCCCGGCCGGCAAAGACGCGTTTGGCAACGATCTTGTCCATGGCGAAGGCGCTGGCGGGCACGTCACTGCCAACATAGGCATAGCCCAGAATCTCCAGATAGCCCTGAAAAGTACCATCTTCCCCCGGGGGGCCATGTAGAACGGGGAACACCACGTCGGGGCGAAATGCCTCAAGCGATGCGGTCAACCCGGCGCCGAGTTCGAATGACGCCACTGCCTTGTAGGTCTTGCGTAACGCCCGGGTAACGCCCTTCGCGCTCACCCGTGAGACCTCGGCCTCAGGGGAATTTCCGCCACAGACGACCGCCACTCGAAGGGACTTTCTGGGCCGATATTCAATCGTCAATGTCATGGGCGGCAAGCCGGAGTGGTCGTGGTTTCCATGAAATTTCCCGAGTGTGACAGAGAACACTGGATTCTAGTGCGCAAACGAGGCGACCGGAACCGCCTAAACCCGAGACATACCCGAGACATTGTGGAAGAGTGATCCGGAGTTTCTGTCCCCTGCCTTTCATTAGTGTCTGCGCCATGGCGTGCGGCCCGGGAGACTTTCCGGGACGACTACGGCGTGCCTGGTTATGGGCGCGCTCAAGGCTTTTCATGGAAGTACTGTTCTATGGCGTGTCGGGAGACTTTCCGGGACGACTATGGCGTGTCTTGATACGGACACGCTCAAGGCTGTCGGCGGCTCGTCATCTGGTGCATCACGTTCGCAAGTAGCACTGACCCTCCGCCGGCAGGGTGGCCACCCGTGGTGCTGTAAGTGCCCGGTGCTGGGCGTGGCGACTGAGAGTTGCATCCGCAACTGAATGATCTCCGGGCCGGAGGCGTCAACAATGTCTATGGCGGGTGACCCGGGCGGCGGAGGCTGGCTAACAGGGAGTTTGGCCAAAAAGTCCTGTCTGCACCGGACGCCTGTGGTATCCGGGTCCAGCTACTCGGGGTCCGGCAGGTGGTCGAGCGTCGGTGACAGATCTTCCCAGGTCGGATTGAACCGGTTGATCAGAACTTCCTTGCGCAGCCGCTCCATACGGACGAGCTGCTTTTCCCTCACGGTTGCCAACACCGGATTGTCCAGTTCCTCCAGGTAGACCAGTTTGCTCAGGCTGAACCGTCCGTACTTTCCATACCTTCCATCTTTTTCATTCTTTTCATTCTTCCCCTCCTTCCCATCCTTTCCGCTCCTTTCACCCATCCCGTCCTTTCCAATCTGGTCTTTCGCTCGATTTCTTTCATTCTTTCGGGACCCTCCGTTGTCTCCGTTCATGCCACGATCACCATGTGTTCCACATTCTCCAGACTGATGCGTCCCATATCCTTCTGTTCCATCTCCATCCGCTCCGTGCCCAGGTGGCGTGACAGACTTTCCACGCTCGCCAGGCCCTTTGTGGGTGCCGGGGTTCCCATCGTGCTTTCCGTACTCTCCGTACTCTCCGTACCGTCGCGTGTTCACCGCCAGGCGCCGCTGGATGTCGGTGGTGAGGCCGATCTGCAAGGTCGTGTGATGCTGATTGGTCAGTATGTAAACCCAGAAGCTCATGGGTCAAACCATAAGCAGGTGCGGGCGGATCTTTAAGCCGACATTGCCACTGGTCGCGTGAGCGAACGCCCCAGCGCTCTGTGGGATGCCCGTAGAACTGTTCTGTGGAAGGCGTCCGTCGCGGCGGAATCAGTCCGGCAGGTTATGGATTTCCACCGGTGTAATGTGGTCAGCAGGCTCAAAGCCAAACACCCGCCCATAAAAGTAGAGTTCCAGATCGAGGGCACGCTTGATGTTTTCGGCCCGGCGAAAGCCATGCTGTTCTCCCTCGAAGGGCACATAGGCCACCGGCAGGTCCTTTGCCTTCAGGGCAGCCACCATGGTCTCAGCCTGGTTGGGCGGGACGACCTTGTCCTGCAGTCCCTGGAAAAAGATGGTCGCTGCCGACAGATTGCCCACATGATGGACCGGAGATCTCTCCCGATAGACCTTCCGGCTGGTCGGATAGGGTCCAACAATGCTGTCCAGATAGCGTGATTCGAACTTGTGAGTGTCCTGGGCCAGGGTCTCGAGGTCACCTATGCCGTAATGACTTGCGCCGGCTTTGAACGTGTCATGGAAGGCCAGGGCAGCGAGCACCGTATAGCCACCCGCACTTGCACCCCGAATCGCCAGGCGCCCTGCGTCGACGTCTCCCCGCGATGTCAGGAAGTCGGTACACGCGACGGTGTCCTGCACATCGACAACGCCCCACTGACCCAGCAGTTTGTCTCTGTAGGCACGTCCATAGCCGCTCGACCCGCGGTAGTTGATATCCACGATGGCAAATCCCCGACTGGTCCAGAACTGGGTCTTGAGATTCAGTGCGTTGTGGGTTGCTCCGGTAGGTCCACCATGCATGAACACAATCAGAGGCGGCCGCTCGTCGGGGTGTGCAACAAAATCCCTGTTCTTGGGCGGATAGAAGAAGGCATGTGCCTGCCCCCCGTCGGGTGTTGGAAACCCAATGGCTTCGGGGGCCGAAAGGTAGCCTGCCTCAGGTTCCGGTCCGGAGGATCGTTTGATGACTTCCTGGCGATTGCTTGCGAGGTCATGGCTCAGGGCAACGGAAAATCGGGTAGGGCTGGCCGCAACATAGGTCAGTCGCTCGCCCTCAAGGTGAATCCCGCCGATATCGGTATAGGGCTGATCAATGGTTTGGGCCGCGCCGGAGGTTACGTCAATGCGGACCAAACGGCTCTGATTGTTATCCAGAATCGTCGCAACAACGGTGCTTCGGTCTGCGAACTGGTAGGTACGCAGGCCAAAACCCCAGGGGGGCAAGCCGAACTCACTCTCCATCGGACAGATGCAAACAGACCCATGGTACAGGTTCCACCAGCCATTGGCGTCCGAGACGTGATAGAGCGTGCCGTCAGGTGCATACCTGGGTTGCTGCACCGCATGGCCGGACCCCGCTCCGCCCGCGGCTAGCCGGGGTTCTTTGAGATTGCCGGTTGCGTCGATTGCCGCCGTCCAGAGAGCGGTCTCGTCCCAGGGCATGTTGGGATGGTCCCAGGTGATCCAGGCAAGTTGGGCACCGTCCTGTCGCAACGTGGGCGATGAATAGAAGTCGTGGCCCGCAGCAAGTGGTGTGACTTCACCCGTAGCGGCATGAACCGCAGCGAGATAGTTGGCCGGTTCACCTGTGCGAGTGTGGTCTTCCACCACGTAGATGAGGCGATGCAACGTCTTGTCATAGACGCCGTTTGCGAAGCGCAGGCCGGGGCTGCGGGTCAGGGGTTCCGGTCTGGTACCCTGTTTCGTGTCCAGCGGCTGCTGGTAGATCTGCTGGTCTTCGAAGTTGACAAAATAGAGCGTCTTGCCGGCAATGAGCCAGGCATCGCCACCGTACTCGTGGACAGTCGAGCGCACGTTGAAGGGCTCCGGTGTGAGGTCCTTCGTTGCACCGTCCGAGGTGCGGGTGACGATCACGTTTCGGCCGCCTTCCTGTGGCCGGCTTTCGGCCCAGAACAGCTGGCCCTCGTGACTGCAGATACCCGACAATCCTATGGACTGGGCCACGATGAGCTCGCTGCTGATGGGCGAATGCCATGCGCCGTAATGAAGCTGTTTAACCATTGTCAGAGGTTTCCAGAAATGTTCTTACGTCCTGTTCATTGAACGGCCAGCCCAGCTCGTCATCGTCGACGTATCCTGACCGGCGGATCACCGGGATTCGAATCCCGTAGCGCGTCACGAGTTCATCATCTGTGGCAATGTCTATGGGTTCGATGCCTTCGAGTGTTCCATCTGCCTGCAACACCTTCAAGATCCACTCGGCCTGTTCGCACAGGTGACAGCCACTGGTGGTGTACAGGGTCACGATCACGGCGTGCCCAGGCGGAAGAATCGACGGGCATTAGCGGTGGTACGCTCGGCAACATCAGCCGCGGTTTCACCCGTCGCCGCTGCAATGGCACGGGCCACCTCTGATAGAAAGTGTGGTTCATTGCGGCGGGTCCTGGGTCTCGGCCTGATGGTTCTGGGCAGCAGGTAGGGTGCATCTGTTTCTATCATCAGGCGATTGTACGGAATGTCTGGCACCAGTGGCAGCAGATGGGCACCGCGCCGCTCGTCGCAGATCCATCCGGTGATGCCAATATGACAGTCTAGGTCGAGATAGGCATGCAGCGCATCTCGCTCGCCGGTGAAGCAATGAACCACCAGATCACCAAGATGATCTCGATGGCTCCGGATGATCTCTGCAAAGCGAGGGTAAGCCTCTCGTTCGTGCAGGAACATTGGCATCCTGCAGTCAATCGCCAGTTCCAGATGGCGTTCGAACGAAGCGATCTGCTGGTCCCGTGGAGAGAAGTCCCGATAGAAGTCGAGCCCGGTTTCCCCCACGGCCCGCACGCCCTCCTGGCCGAGCAGGGTCCGAATGCTGGCGAGCGCCTCGCCCGTTGATTCGGTTGCATGATGAGGATGAATCCCTGCGGTGGCGAACAGCCCGTCGTGGTGGTTGGCGAGCGCGAGGGCCTGTTCGCTGCCTGAAACGCTCGCACCGGTCACGATCATCTGGGCGACTCCGGCCTGCCGAGCCCGGGATATGACCTCTGAGCGATCAAGGTCGAATGAGTCGTGGGTCAGGTTAGCGCCGATGTCGACCAGTACCATATCACTCATCACACACCTGCCGCGCACGTTTGCTCTCGCATCATGTGAGTCACATCGTCTCGTCAGGCAGGGTATCGGTTGCGCTGGCACTCAGCGTCTGGGAAGGCGGCGCGGGTGGTGCAAATTTCTGATGCTCATGGGCATAGATCAGGGGCTGCTGCAGATCCATCTGCCAGCTATAGATGGCGGCGAAGGTCAGGACGTTCTGGACATATTGACGAGTCTCGGCAAAGGGAATGGTTTCGATCCATGCGTCTGCGGAAAGGCCATCGTTGCGCCAGCGGTCGACGCGGCCGGGCCCCGCGTTGTAGGCGGCTGTCGCGAGGACCCGGTTGTTATCAAACCGCCGCAGCATTTGTCCAAGGTAATGTGAACCGAGCAGGATGTTCACCTGGGGGTCGGTCAACTGTGAGGAGGAAGAGAGTCTGAAGCCGGCATACTGGGCCGTCAGTTCGGCCGTCTTCGGCATGAGCTGCATCAGCCCCAGGGCACCTGCAGACGAGCGCGCGTCCGCCATAAAGGCGGATTCCTGACGTGCCACTGCCAGGCTCCAGTTCACGGGAATATCAGCGCCGCGGGCGTTGCGCAGGAACGTCTCGCGGAAGGCGACGGGGAACCGGACGGCGAGGTCATCCCAGGCCTCGGCATCGATCAGGGACTGAATGGCTGGCTTGTACCAGCCCCATCGTGCAGCGACCCGCGCGGCGATCGCCAGTTCCCGGGTCGAAAAATCACGGGTCGTGAAGTACCACTCCCGTCGCGCACTGGTGTAATCACCCAGGGTAAAGAACTCCAGTGCACGCTGGATGCCGGGTGTGAGTTCCAGCGACAGAATTTCGTCGTTGCTGATGGCCGCCGGCTGGTACTCGAAGTGATAGTTCACCCCCAGCCTGTCTGCTGACATAAACCCATAGAAACTGCGTTCTTTTGACAGTTCAGTGAATATCTGCTGGCCCATTGCCTGATCTGCCTGCCCTTCCGACCCGGCCAGTACCGTTGCCTTCCAGTATCGCCAGCGGGAAGTCTGTTGCGCTTCGGCCGGCAGCAGATGGATCAACACCAGTATGTCACCGGGCCTGTTGCGGCCGATGGCGTGACGGATCATGGCCTCAATGAGGTCCGGATAGTCACGCAGTTCAAGGGGGAGGGCACTCAGATACTTGCCGTCGTCGATTCCGGCGAGACGGTGGCCGATGTATGCCCAGGTGTCGTTCAGGGCATCGCGGTCGAATTCCTGTTGGCCTGCGTAGTCCTGCAGCAGCTCAAAGGCCAGGCCCGGGTCTCTTCTTGCGAAACGCTGGATACCGTGCAGGATGACTTCCTGGCTCAAGGGATGGGTCGACTTGAACCGGCTGGTCCTGGTGATGTTCTCTGGACGGGTATGGACCAACTTTAACTGGGCAGCAAATTGACGATCGTCAGGATCAACGAAGCGCATCAGATAATTGGCCAGGGTGACCTCATTGTCTTTCATGCTCATGGCATATCGCTGCCAGGCGGTCGCCCCATCGGGATGACCCGCATCCAGCCAGAGATCAAAGGAGGCATCACACTCATCGGGCTGTGAGAACGGGACGAGCCAGAGTTTACGTGCCTCGGCCATGGCCTGGTCCTCTCGGCCCTGTTTTGCGAGTGCGTACGGATAAAAACACGCGCTCAGGTCGGTGGCGTTGTCGGGGTCAAAGAAGGCCAGAAAATTGGCCCAGCGGCCGCGTTTGCCTTCACTGTAGACATAGTTGTGTCTTAATCGTTCGGCCAGGGGCGTATCGGCGTGCTGTTCAACGAAGGCACGAATCTCATCGGGTGTCTGATAGGCAATGCGATGGATTCTGTCGGTATATTCAAGATAGGGAAACAGCGGGTAGGTCCGAAGTTTATCCTTCAGTCTCAGGTACTTCGTACGCTGACCCGACGAGATAAAGTGAATCGCATCCTGATATTGTCGGCGCTGGTCGAATCGGGAGGGTGCTTCGGATTCGGCAGTTGCACCGAAGGCTTGCGCCGACATGATGTTGACCAGGATATTGACCAGAACGGCGACCAGCAACGCACTGCTCCTGGCATAGAGCATCGACCCGCCGGGACACTTCCTGCCGGGCCCTGCGTGGGCGATCTGGCTGCACGCTGCGGCGTCCGGAAAACTTCCCCTCGTGACCACGGCCTGCCGGTCACGGCCACGCTCAGAGCTGTCATGTAAGTATTGTTCTATGATGTGCGGACCGGGAGACTTGCCAGCACAACTTAGGCGAGCCCCAAAACGGGCACGCTCAGGGCTACTGGACGAGCAGGATCTGGAAAAACACTCGCTCACAGGGTTGTCAGCCGAATCAGTTTCCCACTCGGACGGCGAGAACATCGCAGGGGGCCCCATGTAATACCCCGTTGGCCGTTGACCCCAGCAACAATGCCAGACCATGTCGGCCGTGGCTCCCAACCACGATGAGATCGGCATCAATCTGATGGGCCAATGCATCAATTTCGCTCTCTGGCCTGCCAAAGATCAGATGCTGATGGTCAGCGGCAATATCCAGGGTTTCTGCAAATTCGGCCAGATGTAGCTTCGCGGTGTCCTGAATCTGATCCTGTATCGTCGACAGGTCCATCGGGATGTCGCCGCCGTAGGCCAGCGACAGCGGTTCGATAACATGGACGCAGCTCAATTCTGCTGCGTAGGCGGTACGAAGCGCACAGGCCCGGTTGGCGACCGCCCGGGATTCGTCGGTCAGGTCGACGGCCACCAGAATGTGAGAGTACTCACTCATCGGACATCGCGCGCCTCTTTCAGTATGTAGCCATAGCGGAATTTACACACACATCTGGAGGATTTTCAACAAACTCTTGCGTAATCGACGGGCCCTTGGCATAACGACCTCCGATTCAGTTGCTGGTTGGTATCGTTGACCTATCTCGTCATCGGACTTGTGATCGCCTTCATTGTGGCACCGATTCTTGCGATTTTGCCGTCTGCGCGGCAGAAGCAGCAGATGTTGTTGCGGCGTAAGGCAATGGCTGCGGGCATCCACGTGGATATCAGCCGGATTGACGACCCGGTACCGAAGCAGGAAAAGTATCTGTCCAATTTTGGTAAGCAACTTCCGCCCCATTTGACGGTCACAGCTTATCGACGGAACCGGCCCCGGAGTGCGTTTTCGCACCGCCATAAACCTGTTGGCTGGGCCGTGGAAAGGCGAGCTTCGCCAGGGTCTGATGGTCTGCCTGGAACGTGGGCATGGCTACCCGCTCGGCCGCCACGGGTGACCCACGAGTTCGCCGTGTTTCTGGCCGATGCCCTTGGGCATCTGCCCGAGGATGCGGTGCGTGCAGATGAAGCGAACGGTGTGATTTCCGTATATTGGCATGAGCGGACAGGGGAGGCCGGCCTTGGCGCAGTGCTGGACTTTATTGACGGTGCAACTGCACTACAGGCCGGGTTTCAACCTGACGATTCAGATGATGTAGATGACCTTTCATAGAAAAGTATGTTGACAAAGGGTCGGCAGTTGCGACTAAAGTAAAAAAGACCGCGACAAGTCGATTGTTCGTGTGACACGAAAAAAATTCATTCATATCGATCTACATGTCGATCTACAGGTCGAAGTACTCATCGATGCAAAAAGGGAACAGTGAGTCTGTGGGTAAATCGTTAGTAATTGTCGAGTCACCGGCCAAGGCCAAGACGATCAATCGTTATCTCGGTAACGATTTCATCGTCAAGTCGAGCGTGGGCCATATTCGAGATCTGCCAGTCAGCGGCGGAGCGAAGAGTGATCCGAAGGCAAGAGCCAGGGAAGCGGCCAAGACCCGTAAGATGTCGCCCGGAAAAAAGGCCGCCTACAAGAAAGAAAAGGCACAAAGGCAACTGATCAACCGGATGGGCGTTGACCCGAACCATGACTGGGCAGCCACCTATGAAGTGCTGCCGGGCAAGGAGAAGGTCGTGTCCGATTTGCGCAGGATTGCGGCCGATGCGGATGAGATATACCTTGCCACTGACCTCGACCGTGAAGGAGAGGCCATCGCCTGGCACCTGCGAGAAGCCATTGGGGGGGACGAGAGCCGATACCGGCGTGTAGTGTTCAACGAGATCACACGTAAGGCCATAGAAGAAGCTTTTTCGAAACCCGGTGAAATCGACATGGACCGCGTCAATGCGCAGCAGGCTCGACGGTTTCTGGACAGGGTCGTCGGCTTCATGGTTTCTCCGCTGCTCTGGGCGAAGGTCGCCCGGGGTCTCTCGGCCGGTCGGGTACAGTCCGTTGCAGTCAAACTCGCCGTGGAACGCGAACGGGAGATACGGGCCTTTGTGCCCGAAGAATACTGGGAAATATCGGCCGATCTGGCCGAGCAGCCGGCGGGCGAGGACAGCGTCAGATTCGAGGTGGCCAAAGATCGGGGGCAGAACTTCCGCCCTGGGAACAAACAGCAGGCGGATGCCGCATTGGCCAGGCTGCAGGGCGCTGACTACATGGTTCAGAGTCGCGAAGACCGGCCAACCACCACCAGGCCGACGGCGCCGTACATCACCTCGACGCTGCAGCAGGCCGCCAGCACGCGTCTCGGATTCGGCGTCAAGAAAACCATGATGCTGGCCCAGCGCCTTTATGAGGCGGGTCACATCACCTACATGCGGACAGACTCGACCAACCTCAGTACCGAGGCCGTCACTGCCTGCCGGAGCCTGATCGAGAGTGACTATGGCAGCCGGTATCTTCCGGACCAGCCAAGGCTTTACTCCAGCAAGGAAGGTGCCCAGGAGGCCCACGAGGCGATTCGACCATCGGACGTCAGTGTACGAGCGACTTCCCTGGCCGGTATGGAGCGCGACGCGGAACGCCTGTATGAGTTGATCTGGCGCCAGTTTGTGGCCTGTCAGATGCCCAATGCAGAGTACACCAGCACCACGGTGATTGTTGAAGCTGCCGACCTTGAGTTGCGCGTCCGTGGTCGCATTCTTCGTTTCGACGGCTACACCAGAGTGCAGACGCCGTCGGGCCGCAAGGAGGATGAAACGCCGCTGCCTGAATACGAGGTGGGTCAGATGTTGAACCTCATCGAGTTGCATCCTTCCCAGCATTTCACCAAGCCGCCGCCTCGATATGGTGAAGCGAGCCTGGTTCGTGAGTTTGAGAAGCGTGGTATTGGCCGCCCGTCTACCTACGCGGCGATTATCAGTACCATCCAGGATCGTGGTTATGTCAGCCTTCGGAATCGACGGTTTTACGCCGAGAAGATCGGTGAGATGGTCACCAATCGCCTGAACGAGAATTTCGAAGACCTGATGGACTATGGTTTCACAGCCCAGTTGGAAGGCTCTCTGGACAAGGTTTCAGATGGCCAGGAGAACTGGAAGAAGCTGCTGGATCAGTTTTACGACGATTTCGAGCAACAGCTGGACAAAGCGAGCAGTGAAACGGGCATGCGGTCCAACGAGCCTTCCATGACCGATATCGACTGCCCTGTCTGCGGGCGGAAGATGCAGGTCCGAACTGCCAGCACCGGCGTTTTCCTCGGGTGTTCCGGCTATGCACTGCCGCCGAAAGAGCGGTGCAAGTCCACCATGAATCTGATTCCAGGTGATGAGGTCGTCAGTGTGGACGGAGATGATGAAGAGGAATCAAGAATCCTGCGAACCAAACATCGGTGCAGCAAATGTAGCACGGCCATGGACAGCTATCTCATCGATGAGGACCGCAAGCTGCATCTGTGTGGCAACAATCCGGACTGCCCGGGCTTCGAAGTGGAACACGGCAAGTTCAAGATCAAGGGCTATGATGGTCCCGTGATCGAATGCGACAAGTGTGGTGCAGAAATGCAGCTCAAGACTGGACGCTTTGGAAAGTACTTTGGCTGCAGCAGTGCCGACTGCAAAAACACTCGCAAGTTGCTTCGAAATGGCGAAGTGGCACCGCCTAAAATGGACCCGGTGCCCATGCCCGAACTCGTCTGTCAGAAGCTGGATGACACCTATGTGCTTCGCGATGGCGCGGCCGGGATATTTCTTGCCGCGAGTCAGTTCCCCAAAAACCGGGAAACCCGGGCGCCCTACCTGGCTGAGCTGATGCCACATCAGAACGAAATTGATCCGAAATATCGGTTCCTGATGCAGGCGCCGCTGGAAGACCCGGACGGACGACGCAGCCTGGTCAAGTTTGCTCGCAAGACAAAGGAACACTTTGTCATGACCGAGGACAGTGAAGGCAAGCCGACGGGCTGGCGGGCAGACTTTGAGAATGGCAAATGGGTTGAGACGCTTGCCAGGCCTAGGGTGAAGCCCAAAGCGAAAGCGAAAGCGCAAGCGAAGGCGAAGGCGAAGGCGAAGGCGAAGGCGAAAGCGAAAGCGAATGCCAGGGCTGGTGCAAAGGCGTAGGGTTCCAACCGCACGGAGTTGGGCGCTCTCGCGATTTCTTCGAAATCGCTGCCGCTGCTTGGGGGCGGGGAGGGGTTGCGAAAGTTGCTGCGCAACTTTCGCGGGCACGGAGTTGGGCGCTCTCGCGATTTCTTTGAAATCGCTGCCGCTGCTTGGTGGCGGGAAGG
>JAQBUI010000071.1 GCA_027624035.1 Pseudomonadota bacterium
TGACCCCAACTCACATGCCATCGCAAACTGTGAACAGCGTGCGGCCGCGCTTGGCCTCGGCAACCTCAGGGCATTCGTCGCCCGGGGCGAGGACATGCCTGACGAGACCTATGACTTTGTGCTGTCCTTCGACTGTATTCATGACATGACGCGCCCGGATGTGGTGATCAGTGCTATTCGTCGCACCCTGCGACCGGACGGTACCTGGCTGATCAAGGATATCCGCAGTCATGCTGACTTCGGCGAGAACCTGGAGAAGAACCCGATGCTGGCCCTGATGTACGGATTCTCGGTCTCGGCCTGTATGTCTTCGGCGCTGTCGGAGCCGGACGGTATGGGCCTTGGGACACTGGGATTCAATCCGGAGGTGGCCCGGCGCATGACTGCGGAGACTGGTTTCACGCGCTTTCGTCAGCACGACTTTGATGAACCAGCGAATCTTTACTACGAGGTCCGCCCCTGAAATGGTCCGGCGCCGGCCTGACGGGTAGTCGAAGACGCGATACTGATCTCAGGGTATCGTGAGGCCATGGAAAACGTAGACAATGCCGTGCTCGACGACCTGCTGCTGGTCGACGTCATATCTGGATGGGCCGCGGACGCCTAGGCCTGGGGCGAGGCTCATGTCCTGAACGCCGAAGTCGCGCTACAGCTTGCCCTGATTATGGCGGCGGTTGTTCCTGCCGCCCTGTTTGGACGCAGCCTCGCCCGGTTCATGGACCGTCGCTTCAACAACCCCACCAATGTTGATGTTATCAATCGCCTGGTTGAGGCTGTCGAGATTCTGGCGGTGCCGATCGTCCTGTACGTGGCACTGCTGCTGACCAAGATTGCGCTCGGAAGTGTTGACCACTCGACGCTCTGGGTGTCGGGTGCGATGGCACTGATGAGTGCTTGGATCATGGTTCGGATGGTGACCCTGGTCATTCGTTCCAGGTTCTGGTCCCGGGTGGCTTTTTATGTTGCCTGGCCGGTCGCGGCGCTGGATGCGTTTGGCGCACTCGCACCCGTTGTCGAGCAGATGCAGGCACTGGCAATACCCCTTGGCACCAATGACAGCGGCGAACCCATCAACATCAGCCTGTTTGATGTGGTTCGGACGCTGATCTACTTCCTGGTGCTGTTCTGGGGCGCGAACCTGCTGTCCAGGATCCTGCAGGCCCAGATCGACCAGATTGAAGAACTCTCGCCGTCGTTCAAGGCATTGATCGGCAAGGTGCTGAGCGTGTTGCTCCCGACCATCGCCATACTGATCGCGTTTCAGATCGTGGGTTTCAACATCACGGCGCTGGCGGTGTTCAGCGGCGCACTGGGTCTGGGCGTCGGGCTGGGGTTGCAGAATATCGTCGCCAACTTTCTGGCCGGCTTTACCCTGATTGCCGATAAATCCATCAAGCCGGGTGACACCATTGAGATCGACGGCACCATGGGATGGGTGATCTCACTGCAGGCACGCTATGTGGCGCTGCGGACCCGGGATGGTACGGAACTGCTGATCCCCAACGACCGATTCATGGGGGAAGGCGTGATCAACTGGTCCCGAACGGATCAGGTAGTGCGCCAGCATGCGCCGTTTGGTGTGTCCTACAAGACTCGTGACCTCCGGGCCGTACAGGCACTGGCCGTAGAGACCGCCCTGTCGGTTGACCGGGTAACCGCTGACCCGGAACCGTCCTGTAACCTCATGGAATTTGGTGACAGTTCAGTCAACTTCGATTTGCGTTACTGGATCAGCGACCCCCAGAACGGTCTGGCCAACGTCAAGAGTGAGGTGCTGCTGGGGATCTGGGAGCGGCTAGCCGAGCAGGGCATTGAGATACCGTTTCCCCAAAGGGATCTTCACGTTCGCTCCTGGGACGTGTCGCCACCGGCGATTGAACCCGATCGCCAATAGAGGCGACACATTCACTCCTGATCGGCAGGATGACGGCTTTACAACTTTGACAGCGATCAGTATTTTGGACCATGAGCGTGCCGTGTGAGGTACGCCGTAGTCGGGTTGGAAGTATCTCGGTCCGCAGTAGAGCCGCAACTTCCATGAAGAGATCGTCAGATCAGTCCGGGGGCACGCCATGAAACTGAACAGGATTCGACAGGTAGCGCTTGCAGCATCCGATTTTGACGAGTCGCTCCGGTTTTACCGGGATGTCCTCGGGGCACGGTTCATCGCAAAGTTCGACCCACCGGGCCTCGCTTTTTTTGATTTCGATGGTGTGCGCCTCATGCTGGAGAGAAGTGCCGCCCCGGCCACCCTTTACTACTGGGTCGATGACATCGACGCTGCCGTGGCTGAACTCACCGCCAGGGGTGTGGTGTTTGATCAGCCACCGCATCTGATCTTTGAGGACGGGGAGGGTACCTTTGGCCCCCCAGGCGAGGGCGAATGGATGGCTTTTTTCAAAGATCCGTCAGGTAATACGGTGGGACTCGCAACCCGTCGTTAGGTCCGGGGTCAACCAGTCCTGTTAGCAGCAGTGGTGCCGGCCCCTGGCTGGCGGCCGTCGATCCCTGGCACTGTTCCGCCGAGGGCGGTCAACACGATGATAACGAGATAAGCGGTGGCGCAGACAGACACCGCGACCGGTGCTGAACTCAGCGAGGCAATAGCACCCGCGATCAGTCCTCCGAGTGGCATCAGAGAATAGGTGATACCGTGCAACCCCATGACCCTGCCGCGAAGTGTGTCAGGTACGGCCAGTTGCAGTACCGTCATGGACGCGATGAGAAACACCGAGGCAAACAGGGCAATCCCGAATGCGGCGGCCATGGCGAGGACCATGGCAAAGTCCGATTGCCCAGCGAAGGCAGTGATCAGCGCAAACAGGTAAACGCATAATGCCGAGCAGGCAGATGCGCCGAGAATAATCCAGCCAAGGTGTCGTGTGTGCTGCATGGAACTGATCAGCAGCGTTCCCGTTACCGAACCCACGCCAGTGGCGGACAGCAGGTAGCCGAAGCCGGTACTGCCAGCGGCAAGCAGGGCAGAAAAGGCGGGCATGAGCTGCATATAGGTCGCGCCTAGCAGCATGCTGGTGTAGCTCAGCATGATCAGCAGCAGGAAGACCCTGTGATGGAAGATGTACCGGATGCCTTCCGCCACCTGGCGCAGGGTTGAGTGAATCTGTCTGGGGGCCGGCGCTGGAACGTCCAGCAGGGTGATGATGAAGATCATCGCCGCGAATCCCGTTCCGCACAGTGCAAACACGACCCAGGTATCGTAGATGGCGATGATCAGCCCTCCGAAGGCCGGAAGATCATCCGGCAACTCTGCCACACGATGGAGTTCAGGGCGATGGCGCTCATCATGTCATCTCGTTCGATGAAGGCCGGGAAGATGGCCTGGCGAGTTGGCCAGTCCAGGCCCGACACCAGGGAGATCAGGCCGGTAATGCCGATGACATGCCAGGCGAGGACCATCTCGCTGGCGTCCAGAATGGCGAGCAGGAACAACAGCGACGCGGTCAGCGCGGACGTGAACAGCAGAAGGTATTTCTTGTGGAGCCGGTCTGCGAGTGCGCCACCAAAGAAAGTCATGGCGATCGCCGGAACGCCAGCAGCAGCACCCAGGTAGCCCAGCATCAGGGGCGAGCCCGTCAGTTCATAGACGAGCCAGCCCTGGGCCATGATCTGCAACTGGGTTGCGCTGACGGACGCGAACGAACCCAGCCAGAAGATCAGGAACTGTCGATGTCGGAGTGCACTGAAGCGGCCCCGAACGACATCAGACTCGCTCAATGGGAAGACTTCAGGGGTCGATCAGGTTTCCGTTGTCATCCCGCAGTTCGGGCCCGTTGACGCGGGCCATCCCGTCGCCAAACTTGCCGTCCCGTTGCTGTAGCGCCCCTTTGAGGCCCAGTTCGGCGACCCGTTTGCCGAAGCCGAGTGCTGCTGCCGCATTGTGGCCGCGGACGTCATTTTCGACGGCCATGCGCTGCAGGGTGCGAGCCCCCATGAGTTCCAGCCCCTGGTTGATGATGCGCTTGTTGGCACTCAGCAGGTCAGGGTCAATCAGTGCCAGCCGGTCGGCGAGCTGTTCCACTTCCGATTCCAGGTGCTCTTTAGGCACGGCTTTGAGCACAAGGCCAATCTGCTGCGCTTCCGCGCCGGTGATGGAATCGCCCGTCAGCATCAGCCGTTTGGCCCACTGGGGCCCAACGTTGTAGAGCCACATGTTGTTCGGCAGCGCGCCGAGGTCCCGGGCGGGAGGAAAGCCAAACTTTGCGTCGTCCGTGCAGATGATCATGTCACACAGCAGGGCGACATCAGTGCCCCCGGCAAGGCAGTAGCCGTGTACCTGGGCAATGACCGGCTTGTGCATATCGAAGATCGCCATCCGCAGCTGCTGGCTCCGTTCCATCTGCCAGGCGTCGTCGTCCACCGAGCGGCCACCCCGGTATTCATTGTCGGGTGATCTGACCCGGGAGTAGCCATACTTGCGGGGCGGCCCGGACAGGTCATAGCCGGCAGAAAAGGCGCGCCCCTCACCGCGAATGATGACGCAGTGCACCGCCTTGTTGTCGTCGGCCTCCCACAGGGCCTCATTCAATTCAAACAGCAGATCGCCGGAGAGCGCGTTCAGTTTCTCCGGTCGATTGAGGGTGATGCGTGCCCGGCCGTTTTCTACTTCGTATCGGATGTTATCGAATTCGTCTGCCATCTGTCCTTCCTGCTGGTTTCAAGTTAAACGCAGGGTACAGGAGTGGCAGGTATGCTGTCATCCGGGCCGAAAGGGCTGCGCCCTGTCCTTGCCTGCCGAGCTGCCATTGACTGGCGAAGGCTGATTCCTGATAGTGAGCCCGGCATCATCGGTTTCCCGGCAGTGGCAACGCGGTGGTGGCAAGAAACGTGACCCAGAGGCTGCAAACCAATGAACATAGAAGATATCGCCCGGCGAATCGTCGCCGACTTTGATGCAAGGTCACCGGGCGCTTCTGTGACCCGGGCTGAGCTGGCATCACTGTCACTCGACGATGCCTATCGGGTGCAACAGGCGTGTGCCCGGCTGCGTGAGGCCCATGGCGATGGTTTGATCGGCTACAAGGTGGGTTCAAAGTCAGCCGAGGCGCGCCAGCGTCTCGGCACGACGGCGCCGGTACTTGGCCGTCTGTTTGATTGTGACACCTGGGACTCGGGCGCCCGGATTTCGGCCAGCCGGTTCACGGAACTGGCGATCGAGGGGGAACTGGCCGTGCAAGTGCGGCACGATTTTGACAGTGATCGGGCGGCGGCGGCGAACGCCATCGATAGTGTTTTCGTGGTCATCGAATTGCACAATCGCATCAAGGGCGGCCGTTTCAGGGGCAGTGAACTGGTCGCGAATAACGCGATCCACGCGGGTTTCGTCCGTGGGGCTACCCGGTGCCCGTGGCGAGCCGGCGATGGAGAGCTCATCATCCGGGTGGATGACGAAGTCGTCGCTGAAGTCCACGGAGAGGTGCTCACCGAGACCATCGTGGATTCGCTGAACTGGCTGCAGGAGGAACTGCCGCGCCACGGCTTCAGCCTGCAGGCGGGACAGACGGTATTGTGCGGTACGGTGGCACCGCTGCTCGCCGTGCCGCCAGTCTGCCGCGTCCAGGTCGATACCGACCGATTCGGCAGCGTGAACTGCGCGACGGTTCCGGCAGTGACTGACGAGTCAACATGAGGTCAGTCATCATACTTGTCACCTGTTTATGAATGCCCATGACTCTGTTCTGTTGTGGCCCGAGGGGGCGCCCGGCGCAACGGGAACCGGCTGGTCGGACCAGCCTGGCCTGACCATTCATCGTGCCGGGGAGCATCATGCAACCGGTGCGGCGGTTATCGTCAATCCAGGTGGCGGGTTTTCGAAACTGGCATCAGACAATGAAGGGTTGCATGTTGCGCTCTGGTTGAACGCGATGGGTGTGTCTGCCTTTGTGTTGCGGTATCGGCTTCGGCCGGACTATGAGCCATCCGATGCCTGTCTGGATGCCCGGCGGGCGATCCGGTATGTGCGGCACCATGCGGAGTCTCTCGGCGTGGATCCGAATCGAGTTGGGATGATGGGCTTCTCGGCAGGCGCAATACTCGCAATGCAAACGGCAACGCGATACGACCCTGGCGACCCGGCCGCAGTCGACCCGATTGACCGAGCAAGCAGTCGGCCCGATTTCTCGATACTCATCTACCCGGGCGACCGGGGAGTCGATGTTGCACTGGTGACGGCGGATACACCGCCCGCTTTCCTGGCGGCAACCCACGAAGACCGCACGGTGTCGCCGAAAGCGGCCCTGAGGTACTACGAGGCGCTTCTGGACCGCGGCGTGCAGGCAGAAATGCATGTATTCGGTCGTGGTTTACACGGCACAGGGATGGCATCCGGCGACCCCGGGTTCGGGAACTGGCCCGGTCTGCTGGCGGACTGGCTCCGTACCCGGGGTTTTCTGACCGGTAAGGAGCGAATTTCCGTACAAGGTTCGATCACGATCGATGGTGAACCCCCGGTATGGGGAAGCATCAGCCTGATTCCTGAAGATCCCAACGCCCCGCTCGTATGGACCCATACCAGTGGCCAGTTTCAGATAGACGCATCATGCGGCCCCGTGGCCGGTGTGCATCGGGTTCACGTCAATATTCTGTCGAGGGATTCATCAGGGATGAAGAGCGGCAGATTTTCGACCGACAAAGAACAGCGCTACACCCGCGCCAGCCCCGATGCAGGCGCACCGCTCACGGTCGATATCGCACCGGGTAAGGCAATACAGATTTCCATTTCCACCCGGTGAGGGGCTAGTGACTACCTGCTGCAGCGCTCACTTCTTCGGCCCATTCCTCGAACCGCCGGGCTCTGAGTTCATCCACCGATGGGTCAGGTTGTCGCCCGGTAGGCAGCACCCTGCCTTCAGGGTAGTCGGCACCCAGGGCGCTCCGGCTGACCGACAGACTCCACCGGGTAAACTGTTCATACAGGCGAGTGGCGCGTTCCGGATACAGATCAATCAGGTTCTGCTGCTCGCTGGGGTCACCGATGACGTTGTATAGCTCGTACGGGTTGCTGTTGTCGTCGGTGCTGTAGTCGGGGTTTTTGACAATCTTCCAGTCGTTGTCCAGCCACATCCAGCCACCACTTGACCTGAATCCCAGCGGCTGGTCACGGCGCGCCGGCTCCGCCGTGAACACGCCGGCCAGCGAGATGCCATCGTGAACGGTGTTGATAGAGTCCGGGCGAAGGTCCGCAATCTCAATCAGCGTCGGGAAAATATCGACGGTACCTGACGGAAAATTGGACACCCGAGGCGTAATGCCAGCGGGCCACTCCACGATCGTCGGTTCGCGAAGTCCGCCCTCGTAAAAATCCTTCTTGAAGCCTCGCAGGTGCCCCGTGCTATCCGGGTCCACGCCCCGGTAGCAGCCGTGGAGCGTCCTCGCTTCCAGGCTGGTGAGGTTCGGGTCGATCTCATCGCTGCAGTTTGACGGGTAGACAATCTCTCGTCCCCCGTCCGGGGTTTGCCTTGAAAGGGTGTCGATATTGGGCGTGCCACCGTTGTCACTGGTGAACCAGACCAGGGTATTGTCCGCAATGCCCATATCCCTGAGGCTCTGCCTCAAGTGGCCGATGGACCGGTCAATGGCCACGATTTCGCCCAGCATGTTGGCCGAGGTGTGATCCACCTTCCCCAGGAACGGTTTGATGTCCTCGTCTGTGGCGGTCCACGGACCATGGGGTGCCGAGTACCAGATGACGACGAACACGGGCTTGTCCCGGGCCACCTGGCTTGCGATGTACTTCACCGCTTCGGCGACGATGACTTCCGAGCCATCACCCTGAAACTGCTCACGCGTCCCGTTGCGGCTCAGTTCGAATTCACCGAGATCGAACCCGCTGGTCGCGCTCAGCCAATAGTCAAACCCGAGTTCACCCGGGTTGTGGGGGTCATCGGCGGCAAGCGGATGGCCGTTTGCGCCATCGACGCCAACCTGATTCAGGTGCCACTTGCCGAAATGGGCCGTGGCATAGCCTGCCTCCTGAAAGGCAGTAGACAGCATCTTCTCCTGTCGGTTGATGGATTGCCCGACCCGAAACGCGCCGGTACGGTCCGGAGTCCGGCCCGTCAGCACCGATGCCCGGGTCGGTGTGCAGCTGGGCGCGCCCGCATAGAACCGGTCCATCCGCAGTCCATTGCGGGCCATCTCGTCCAGGTTTGGCGTTTTCAGAAGAGGGTATCCGTAATAGCCGGTTTGCGCCCACCCCATGTCATCCGCCATCACCAGAATCACGTTGGGCCTCGTATCGGCGAAGGCCCCTGTAGCCATCACCATTGCGGCCAGGACAAGAACCGCTCTTTTTACACAGGAACTGTTTACACATGAACTGTTTGCACAAGACATGACATCAGGACCGACTGACCAGACAGAGGAAAACATCGACAGAATCCAGGTTGGGTTGGTGTTGTCCCCGGAGACTATCAACAATCCTCAGACCCGGAAAGCTTGTGACATTGAGAGTTCACCCGAAAGATAGGGCAGCCCTCCGCGTGCCCGTGCCAGGCACACCGTAGTCGTGCTGGTAGGTCTTCCCGGACGGCTCCTCAACGCTTTTCCAGCGCATCAAGCCGAGCGACACGCTCATCCTCGTTTCCCATGTATCGACCAATAACGGTACGGACCCTGGAAACATCCAGAGTGTCGGCCGCCACCATGGCTTCGAGGTCTGCCCAATCTTTCGTGCGGTTAAAGAACACTTTGAAAATGGCAAGATCAACGCAGGACAGGAAGGGAACCGTGGTACCACCAAATGCCTCCCATCTGATTCGTCTGGCTGCATCTTCGTGAAAGTCGGTCGTATTGAGAAACACGTCCAGTGGCGTCGTATCCCACCAGAGACGAACCTGACCATCCCTTCTGAGTATCGTCACGTCCTGACTGCGAATGCGCACTTCCCTGGGTATGGCATCCAGGACCTGCGTAATACCCGTCACCCGCACGAAAATGTTGACGTCGATGTCGATTGTGCCGCGGGCACGCCCGGTGCACCATGCCAGTGCCAACGCCCCGCCGAATGCATGTGGCAGCTCTGCCCGCTGCAGTTCCTGATGGACGGCGATAATCTTCTCGACCAGGTCAGGCATGGGGGAAAACAGGATAGTTCATCTGCCTGGACACGCTGGCCGGAAACTGTTCGGCGAGCCTTAGTACGGCTGCGAGTTCTTCACCGCGCGCCAGACCATCCTGATGACGCACACGCCTGGACGTAACAAAGTCGATATCAAGGCCACAGGCCCCAATAATCCTCATGAAGGTGGTCACTGAAGGCACCTTGGTTCCCTTTTCGTAGGCAATCAGCGTCGCGTGTGACGTTCCGGCACGCCGTGCGAGGGCTCGCAGGGACAATCCGGCCCTTTGTCTTGATTCGCGCAACTGGGTTGAAGCCCGGTCCAGGTAAGCATCGTCGTGTGAAGTCATTCACTAATGGTACCCAATTGAATACCATCTTGCCAGCAAAGAACCGGCGACGCTACCCCGGACCCTCAGCCGGCACCATGCAATTCCTGCAGCGATTCCTGAAATGCCGTCAGAAAAGCATCGGCGTTGTCCCGGGAAAACACGAGTGGCGGGCGAATTTTCAGGACGTTACCGAGCGCACCAGCGCTGCCCATCAGAAACCCCTTTTCTTTCAGGCGATTGACGACCGCAGCAACGCCCTGGCGATCCGGCTCCTTGGATTGCCGGTCCTTCACCCAGTCGATGCCGATGGCAAGCCCATGGCTGCGAATGTCACCCATGGGCTCCCAGGCAGGTTGCAGTTGATCAAGTGACGAACGCAGGTAGCGGCCTACGGTGTTCACATTGCCGCGTATGTCCTGGTCTTCGATCTCGTCCAGCACAGCCATCCCGACTGCTGCCTGTAGCGGCGATGAGGCAAAGGTGTTGAAGTATCGGGTCGTCTTTCTGAACGCATCGACAAGCTCGGCGCGGGCCACCACGCCAGCCAGCGGCAGGCCGCTGCCCATGGGCTTGCCCATGGTGGCAATGTCCGGCACAAAACCCGACTCCTCGTAACCCCACCAGCGTCCAGAGCGGCAAAAGCCTGCCTGGACCTCATCGGCGATGAAGACGCCGCCCGCTTCACGGATCATGTCGGCGGCCCGCGCCATGAAACCAGCGGGAATATCAGGCAGCCCCTCGTTCACCATCATCGAGCAGACGAACATGCCGGCGAGCGGGATGTCGTGGGCCGCCAGGTCATCAATCGCCGCCCGGACCCTGGCAAGGTACAGATCGCATAGGTCTGCCTCTGAAGCATCACTGTCCAAAGGACGATACTTTTGCGGAAACGGGATGGCTCGAATCTCCGGGTTGCCTTCCGGGTCACGGGAGGCGGCACTCAGTCGAACGACTTCCGTACTGTTCCCATGATAGGTCGCATCAGTGCAGATGATGCCTCGTCCCCCCGTCGCAGCACGAGCCATTCGCAGGGCGATTTCACTCGCCTCGGTTCCCGTACAGCAAAAGACCGCTGTCGACAATGGATCGGCGTGGAGCGCCGTCAGGCGTTCAGCGTAGTCGAGAATCCCCTCATGGAGGTAGCGGCTGTGTACATTCAAGGTGGCGGCCTGCTGCTGCATGGCGCTGACGACCCTGGAGTTGGCATGGCCAACACACGGCACGTTGTTGTACATGTCGACGTATTGCTTGCCGTCGGCATCATACAAATGGACCCCCTGGCCACGCACAATGTGGATGGGCTGCTCGTAAAACAGTGGTGTCTGGGTCCCGAGCAGGCGTTCACGCCGCTCGGTCAATGCTTTGATGTCCATGACGTACCCTTTTGGTGTCGTTCCCACCGGTATCATACGGTCGCTGTGGTGAGGTCGCCAGATCAGTCGGCCACCTTTTGTGGAAGGTCCGGGCCAGCACTGCGGCTCACTCTATGCCTGGCTCAAGTCAGGTACGGCAGGCATCCGGTTTCCGATAACAGTGGCTCAATTCTGGATCGATCGGACTGGGTCAGGGCCCGATAGCGCTTTTGCAGCCGGTCATAGCATTTGACCTGGTATTTGAACGGCGCCTGGGAAAAGCTCTGACCATCAATTTCCATGGCGAGTGTGTCCTTGCCCTCAGCGTAGGCAGTGGCATTGTGTTGCAGGAACGGCAGGTAGTACTTGCCTGCATAGGCCAGCAATTGTGTTACCTCTGGGCGCAGCTCTGCAGCCTCATGCCACTCCCCTTCAATGCCGCTCGCGTCATCGAGCCTTTGAATCCATGTGTACACGCCCGGCGTTTCATTGCGCATGATCATCATGGGAGTGTGGTCTGTTGCCAGCGTTTTGAACTGCCCGAACAGGCCGAAGTCGGCCAGTGACGGCCTGGTGCCGAACAGGTACTGGTCCCGGGCGGCGAATCCGTCCAGGATTTTCAGCACCTTCATATAGCCGCTTTCGATCATCGGGGCGTTCTCGATGGTGCATCCGACCAGAGGCATCCTCGACACCTGTCGGTCCGAGATGGCCTTTGCCGCGGCTTGAAGCTGGCTGCCTCGAAGCCCGGGGCTGTTGTCACTGATGATCCAGCGGCTGCTGAAGGTCCGATCGATATCGCGACTCCAGCGATAGTGAAACATCATCTTGGTGCACCACTCGTCGGCCATATCTTCGATCAGCTCACACAGATACGCGACCGCCAGGTCGCCTGGAAGGATCGAACGATCCGCATGCCGCTCCTCGAGCAGGTAACAGAGCGGGGTTGAATCCACGTGCAGGCTGCCGTCTTCAGGTAATTGCAGAATCGGTATCACGGGCGGGCCGTCATGCACCAGGTTCTTCCTGGTTGCCTGAGAGAGTTGCACCCAGTTGTGTGGAAGGCGGCGATAGCGCAACACGGCACGCATTTTCATCGAATACGGGGAGCCCCCGTCGCCGTAGAGTTGATATCTGTTCATGTGTGTCCAGGTTGAACGGTCATGTTTATCCTCAGGCGACCGCCGCTGTCCGTCTGGGATCAAATGCGTCCCGGATCGCCTCACCGACAAAGATCAGCAGGGTCAGCATCACCGCCAGTGTGGCAAACCCGGTCAGGCCGAGCCACGGAGACTGAATGTTGGATTTTCCCTGAGCGAGCATTTCACCGAGGGACGGGGACCCTGGCGGCAGTCCGAAGCCAAGAAAGTCCAGGGCAGTCAGGGTGGTGATGGAGCCATTCAATACGAACGGCAGGTATGTCAGCGTAGCGACCATGGCATTGGGGAGAACATGCTTGTACATGATCTTGGCGTCATCCACCCCCAGCGCCCGGGCAGCCCGAACGTGATCGAAATTCCGGGTCCGCAGGAATTCAGCACGGACCACGCTGACGAGCGTCATCCAGCTGAACATCACCAGCAGCAGCAACAGCCAGCCGACCCCGGGTTCGATGATGCTGGATAGAATGATCAGCAGAAACAGCACCGGCAGGCCGGCCCAGACCTCGATGAAACGCTGGCCGACAAGGTCCACCATCCCACCGTAGTAACCCTGAATGGCCCCGGCCGCGATGCCGATGATTGAGGCGATCAGCGTCAGCGCCAGCCCGAAAGACACCGACAGACGAAAGCCATACAGCAGGCGCGCCACCACATCCCTTGCGCCATCATCGGTACCGAGCCAGTGCCTGCCAGATGGAGGCGCCGGCACGGGTTCATCGATAAACCAGTCCACGGTGCTGTGGTCGTAGCGAATCGGTGGCCACAGCATCCAGCCACCGGAGTCCCTCACCAGTTGCTGAACGTAAGGGTCCTCATACATGGCCTCAGTGGGAAACTGACCCCCGAGTTCCTGCTCCGTATAGGTGAACAGGACCGGCATCAGCAACTCACCATTGTGCTGCATGACGATGGGCTTGTCGTTGGCGATAAACTCAGAGCATAGGGAAATGCCGAACAGCGTCAGAAAGATCCACAGTGACCAGAAGCCCCGCTTGTTGGCGCGGAAGTTGGCGAGCCTTCGTCTGGTAAGCGGTGTGATATCCACTAGTCCCTCGTCTCAAAGTCGATGCGCGGATCGATCAGCGTATAGGTGATGTCACCGATCAGATGAAGCACGAGGCCAATGGCGGTAAACACGAACAAGGTGCCGAACATGATGGGATAATCCCGGGTGATGACTGCTTCAAAGCCCAGCAGGCCGATGCCGTTCAGGCTGAAGATGACTTCGATCAGCATGGAGCCGGTAAACAGGATACCGATCAGTGCGGCTGGAAAACCGGCAATCACGATCAGCATGGCGTTGCGAAACACGTGGCCGTACATCACGCGGCCTTCTGTCAGTCCCTTGGCCCTTGCCGTGAGCACAAACTGTTTGCCGATCTCTTCAAGAAAAGAGTTCTTTGTGAGCATGGTCAGGGTGGCGAAGCCGCCGATGGTCAGCGCGGTGACCGGCAGCGCCAGATGCCAGAAATAATCCTTGATCTTGCCAAAGATCGACAGTTCTTCGAAGTTGTTGCTCACCAGGCCGCGAAGGGGAAACCAGTCAAAGTAACTGCCGCCGGCAAAGACGATGACCAGCACCACCGCAAACAGAAACCCTGGAATCGCATAGCCCACAAACAGTGCAGCACTGGTCCAGATATCAAAGCGGGTGCCATCGTTCACTGCCTTCCTGACCCCCAGCGGGATGGAGATCATATAGATCAGCAGCAGTGACCAGAGGCCAAGGGATATGGACACAGGCAGTCGTTCGATCACCATATCCAGTACGGGTTTGTCCTGGTAGTAGCTCTCCCCAAAGTCAAAAGTGATGTAACTGCCAATCATCAACAGGAATCGCTCATGGACGGGCTTGTCAAAGCCGAACTGCTTCTCCAGTTCGGCGAGGAGTTCAGGGTCAAGCCCCCGGGACGCGGGGTTGTTGCCACCATCGATCAGCGAGGACGAACCGGCCTCACCGGCCGCGCCGGTCGCTCGTGTGGACACGACACCGCTTGAGGAACTGCTCATCTGTTCAATGATCTGGTCAATCGGCCCACCCGGGGCAAACTGGACGATGACGAAGTTCACCAGCATGATGCCAAACAGGGTGGGAATCATCAGCAGGATTCGTTTGAAGATGTAGATTGCCATGCTCGCCTTATTCCTGCTGGGTGGTGCGTAGATACTGGTCGACGGCGGCAGACTTCGCCGGATCGATCCACCAGGTCTCCGGGAACGGATAGTAGCGGTATCTGGCAGATTTCTCCGGCCTGCCGAATCGGTCCCAGTAGGTCCAGCGTCCGCCCGGTTCGACCTGGGTCGGAATCAGGTAGTAGCCGTTCAGCAGTACCCGGTCCAGGGCCCGTCCTGTTGCCGTGAGTTCGTCCCGGTCATAGGTCTTGAGTGACCGGTCGATCAGTGAGTTGACTGCCGGATGGTCGATGCCGGCCCAGTTCTCCGTGAACACCTGATTGGCACCAGATCCATGGAAGAATGCCTTCAAATAGGTTCCGAGGGTGGGCGTCGCCCAGTAGCCGCGAAAGGCGGCATCAAACTGGAAGTTGCGAACCCGGTTTCGAAACTGCGCCGCATCGGCGGTGCGGATGGATGCATCAATCCCCAGACGGCGAAGGGCGGCGACATAGGGGAGCGCGGAACGCTCCTCCGAGGCATCGCGGGTCAGCATCTCGAAGCGAAATGGTTCGCCATATTCGTTGATGAGCATGCCATCCACCACTTCCCAGCCGGCTTCCTGCAGCAGTTGCTGAGCCTTGAGCATGTTGGCCCGGTTGAGACCGATCCCGTCTGACCTGGGTAAGACAAACGGCTCGTTGAAGACCTCGGCCGGCAGAATGTCCCGAAACGGCTCCAGCAGTTCCAGTTCCAGGCCCATGGGGATGCCGCTTGCCTCAAGGTCCGAGTTGTCGAAATAACTGTCAACCCGCAGGTAGAAGTCGAAGTTCAGTACGCGGTTGATCCACTCGAAGTCGAAGGCATAGGTCAGCGCTTTTCGTACCAGCAGGTCATCGAAGGGTGGTTTGCGGGTATTGAGCGCAATGGCACCCGCCATCGCGGTGATATTACGCTGCTCGGCAATCTCGAGGATGAATTTGCCGTCCTTGACCGACGGCAGATCGTCATAGGAGGTTATCCAGTCTTTGGCGACGCCCTCACCGCGGAAATTCAGGATCCCCTTCTTGGCTGCTTCCCTGGCCACCGTGTTGTCTCGAAAGTACTCGAAGATGATTCGCTTGAAATTGTACTTGCCCCGTACCGAAGGGACCTCCCAGCCCCAGTAGTCCTCCACCCGTTCATAGACGATCCGTTTGCCGGGTTCGAATGAGGCGATGCGATAGGGCCCACTGCCAAGGGGCGGTTCCATGGTGGTTTCCTTGATATCCCGGTCCTTGTAGTAGTGGGCGGGCAGGATGGGAAGGTGGCCGACGCTGAGCCCGGCATTGGGGTTCTGGGATGCCGGATTGATGATGTGGAACCTGACCTCCCGGGGGCCCAGAACTTCAACGTCTCCGAAATGGGTAAAAGAGTTGCGGATGGCCGCAGTCGCGTCATTGCGAATGAAGTCATTGGTAAACACGATGTCATCGGCCGTGATGGGAACCCCGTCATGCCAACGGGCCCTCGGATCAATTCTGACGGTAAAGGAGCTGAAGTCGTCCGCATAGGCGATGGATTCTGCCAGACGCCCATAGTGTGTGGCGGGTTCATCGTCACTCGGTTCCAGCAGGCGGTCATACAGGAAGATCCAGGCGCCGACGAAGCCATAGCCCGCCGGGTTGATGCCCTTCTGAACCCAGGGGCTGAAACTGTTGTAGGTGCCCACCACACTGACGACCAGTTCGCCGCCGACCGGCGCATCGGGATTGACGTAATCAAAGTGCTGGAAGTCGGCAGGATACTGCAGATCGCCGAAAAACGAAAAACCGTGGCGGAAATCGGATTCTTCTGATGCTGTGGCGGACAGGGCAGTTGCCACCAGGATGCACCAGGTGAGAATGCTCAAGCCCACAGGGCCAGGCCGATCATGAAGCCGATTATTCAGAAAAATCATCTATCCCCAGGCGTTGGTGAGCGACGTTCCGAGCCGCAATCGAAGACGGGTCGGTTGGCGGGATCATAACATGACGAATGGGGACCACCACCCCAGGCAAAAGGTCGGTGGGCGCGACCTGCCACGGCTTGACTTTCGCGAGTCAGGCCAAAGAGAATGCGAGCTCACATTTAAAAAGAGTACTACCCATGGCCATAGGCATGATCGCCCGACTCAAGATTCAGGAAGGCAAGAATGCGGAGTTTGAAGAGATCTTTCTGCGTCTTCAGGCAGCCGTCAAAGCGAATGAACCCGGCTGTAATTTCTACAGCCTGCATCGGTCCAGCGATCCCCAGACCTACGTCGTGCTGGAGCAATATGCTGACGAGGCGTCCATGAAGGCCCACAGTGCATCCGATCATTTCAGAACCATCGGCCGTGAGATGGGTTCCTGTATGGCTGGACGCCCGGAACTTGAACAACTCGAAGCCGTCTGATTTGGTTTACCCTGGTCCCGGAATTTCTGTTTCGGGATCAGTTCGGCGATCAAGATACCCCCAGTCCCTATCAATTCCCCTGTAAAGCGTCCTGGAACTCAAGGAACGTGCGGCTGGTCAGGTCAGGGCGCTGCAACACCGACCCATGGCCAACATTCTCGAACACCACCAGTCGACTGTTCGGCAGTGTGGCCGCCACCTCGCGGCTCGATGTCAGGTTCGGATCGTGATCACCGGTTGCGATCAATACCGGCATGGTGAGTCCGGGGACTGCCGCAGCCAGGTCGAATTTTCGCAGGGCCCCCATCGCCAGCGGAACCGATTCCGGCGTGTCGTGGGCGTTATAGCCTTCCGGTAACGGGAACGGTTCGATTCCGGCGGCGCGCTGCTTTTCCCTTGCCGCCTTCTGGCCTTCCTGCTGGGCCTTTGGATCGGGCATGCCTGTATTGGCCTCGAACAGTGCCGCAGAAATCACCCGGTTCGGATACAGCGAACAGAAGGCAATGGCTGCCCTCGTACCCCAGGCCATGGACCACACGTGGCAGCGATCAACCTCGAAGTGATCCAGCACCCGTATCGCGTCTTCGGCGTATTGCTCAAAGGTATACTGCGCCTCCGGGTCATCCGCCGGGGAGCTTTTGCCAACGCCCCGAATATCGAAACGCAGCACAAAAAAGCGCTCGGCCAGGTCCGGGATGACGCGGTCCCACATGCGCGTGGTACAGCTGCCACCGGGCCACAGCAACAGAGCGGGCAGCCCCTCATTGCCGTCCGATTCGACGTGGAGGGTGGCGCCTCTTGCCTTGAGTCTGATGTGCATGATGTGCTCCTGTCTGATCACCCGAAAATAACAGTCAGGTGGCCATCAGGCAATCAATCGGTCGGCAGAGGTTTCAGGCGATTTCAGAAACGGCATCCGTGATGGCCCGGCCGACCGCCAGGGTGTCTGCGGTGCCGCGGAGATCCGGCGTTCTGGGTCCACCTTGCCCGAGGATGTTCTCGATCGCGGCCATCACGCCTGCCGCCGCTGCCGGCTGGCCGAGATGTTCCAGCATCATGGCGCCCGCCCAGATGGTGCCAATGGGGTTGGCGATGCCCTGTCCCGCGATGTCTGGCGCGGAGCCGTGAACCGGTTCGAACATGGACGGGAAGGCACGTTCCGGATTGAGGTTGGCCGACGGCGCAATGCCGATCGAGCCAGCCACGGCGGGGCCGAGGTCAGACAGTATGTCACCAAACAGGTTGCTGCCGACCACGACATCAAACCAGTGTGGGTTTCGAACGAAATGGGCGGTCAGGATGTCGATGTGGAACTGGTCGGTCTTAACCTCCGGATAGTCCTTCGCCATGGCCGCGAAGCGTTCATCCCAGAACGGCATGGTATGAATGATACCGTTGGACTTGGTGGCGGAGGTCAGGTGCCGCTTCGGCCTCGACCGGGCGAGGTCAAAGGCGTACTTCAGGATGCGGTCGGTGCCGCGCCGGGTAAAGATCGACTCCTGCACCACGGTTTCGTCGTTAGTCCCTTCATAGATACGGCCGCCTATACTGGAATACTCACCCTCGGTGTTCTCGCGGACTACCCAGAAGTCGATATCATCCGCTGTTCTCCCGGCAAGGGGCGTGTCGACACCGGGCATCAGCCTGCAGGGCCGCAGGTTGACGTATTGATCGAAGGCTCGACGGATGGGGATCAGCAGGCCCCACAGGGAGATGTGGTCGGGCACGCCCGGAAAACCGACTGCGCCCAGAAAGATCGCGTCGAAGTCCCGCAGGGCATCTATGCCGTCATCAGGCATCATTTGCCCTGTCTGATGGTAGGTCTCACAGCTCCAGTCAAAGTGTTGCCAGCTGAACTCGAAGCCGAACCGTCTGGCGGCAGCATCCAATACGCGAATGCCCTCGGGGATCACCTCTTTGCCGATTCCGTCTCCTTCAATCACCGCGATTCGATATTTCATTCACTGTCCTCCCAGACGGACGTCAATTCATGCAGGTGGAAGTGACTGATGGTCTGCTCGCCGTCCCAGGCTTCCAGGACCAGTGGGTTGATACAGGCATCGGGCAGAAAACAGAAAGAAGCAGACATCTGCCCCTGGTTGACAAAGACTTCTACGGAGGTCTTGTCGATCAGCAGGCGCAGCGACAGGGTTTTAGCTCCCGGGAGGGGTATTGCCGGCCTGTCTGAGGTGACCTTGGGTACCGGGCTGGCGTTGAAGTGTATTTGCGATGCGGCCCAGTCCAGCACCAGACGCTGGCCGCGGATCACTACATGCAGCGCCTTCGAATTCTGGTTGGTGACGTCAAAGGACACATCCAGCAGGGACGCGCTGGTGGCAGGCACCATTGGTTCGCCTCGCCTGATCTGTTGGGTCTGGAGTCTGATATTTTTTCCTCGCAGCGTTTCGATCTCACCCACAGGCCAGCGGGTCAGGCGGACCTTGCTTCCCGACCCGGCCAGCTTCAGTTCCACCGGTATGGACATCTGTTGGTTGAAGGGCATCTCGGGATACAGGCCCCCGGCCATCCAGGAAATCTGGATGCACCGTCCGTCCGGGGTGTTGCTCCAGGTCTGCGCGGCGTACCCGTTGGTACCATGTTCGCAAGTGAGCGGGTCGGTCTCGGGTACGAAGGTTTCACCATCGAAACGTCCGATGCGATAAATGCCTTTTGCGCCCCAGAACACCCAGCGTTCGCTGCCGGATTCATCAGCCAGCGGAAAGAAGTCAGGACATTCGGCGACACCTTCGAGTTCAAGGTCCTGGAACCTGTCCCAGGTTCTGGCATCCTTCGAGCGAAGCAGGCAGTAACGGTTGGCTGTCAGGTACAGCGCCATGATCCAGTGTGAAGAGCCCGGGTGCCAGATCACCTTGGGGTCACGGTTGCCAGCCTCAAACGACTCGACGATCGGATTGCCGTCATACTTTGACCAACTCGATCCACCGTCATTGCTGTACGCAAGGCACTGGGTATAAGGGCGCTTCGGGTCAACATGGTCCCCGGCAGCCGTATAGAAGGCCAGAACAGAGCCCGCGCCAAACCCGGCCGTGTTGTCGTGGTCGACCACGGCCGAACCTGAAAACATCGTGCCGTGTTCGTCCGGCAACAGTGCATGCTCCAGTTGGCGCCAGTGCATCAGATCGTGACTGACCGCATGGCCCCAGGTCATGTTTCCCCAGATCGTTGCCTCCGGGTTGTGCTGGAAAAAGAGGTGCCAGACGCCGTCAACATAGACGAGGCCATTGGGATCATTGATCCAGTTTTCCCGGGCGGAGAAGTGGAACTGGGGTCGATGTAGCTCGTTATAGGTTTTCACGTACCGGGTTTCCCATTGTCAGATTCAGTGTCTTTGTTTTCAGTGTGCTCAATGTCTTCAAGGCCCTCGTGCAGCACGGCGTACGGCTCCTTGTTCTGGCCCGCATCAGCGAAGTTGACCAGATGGAATACGGTATCGGCCTCATGTTGCCTGGCAACTTGTGTATAGATGAGTTCGCCCCACCAGTCCGGTTGGTGGATGCGACCATCGGCCCCGATGGCGGTATCGGTGGCGAGAATCTGGGGGCCCCTGGCGAAGGCCATGGAACTGCTGGTCTTGTCACCGTGCGGAATCACGCGGATTTCAAGGGGAATGTTCAATTTCAGCTTGTCCCCCGGTGACCAGACACGGTCAATCTCGATCAGGCGGCTTTCAGCCGGGGTGTGGACCACGCCATCAATGGTTGCCTTGAAGGCCGATGCCCACAGCGGGGCACGCAACACCAGCGCAAACCGTGCTGCGTGATCCAGCTCCACTGCAATCTCGAAATCACCCGACCTGGGATAGTCGCCACCCACATGCAGGGTGACCTTGTGACGGTCGCGGCCGTACGCCAGAACATGCCGGCCGGGAATATACTGCAGCAGCGCCGGCTTGCCGTTCAGGGTGCCGGAGGCAAAGGTCGGGATCATCGCGATACCGCGCGGAATACTGCTGGAGCAGCAGGAGATGGCCGGAGTCATCTTGGCGTCGTGGCCGTTGTAGTGTTTGTGTCCGACCAGCGGCGTAAAGTAGCTTACCTCACCGGTTCCGGGCGACTGTGCAGCGAGCAGCGCATTGTAGGTTGTGCGTTCCAGTTCATCGGCATACTGCACTTGCCCCGTGAGTTCCAGAAGGTGGCGCGTCAACTGCAGCCAGGTGACGGTAACGCAGCCTTCGCCGACGGCCTGGCCGGGGGGCAACCTGTTATCCAGTTGAAAGTGCTCGAAATAGCTCGTCGTTCCCGTGATGTAGAGGCGCTTTGTCGAGATGTCGTGCCATGCGTTCCTGCAGGCAGTCAGATAACGATCGTCGGGGTCGACACGATACAGTTCAAGCAGCCCGACGAGATTCGACAGCATTTCGTAGGCCTTGCGGTTGGCTGTCCTGTATACGCTGCCGTGCTCAAGCAGACCGGTAAGGAGTCGGCAGCCGTCCTCATACATCCAGGTTTCGGGGTCGCTTTCGTCTTCCCATGCGTCGATGATTACGTGGCAGAATCGAAGGTAGCGTGGCTCGCCGGTCAGTTGATAGAGCAGGGCGATGGCTTCCAGTACGCTGGTGGCGGCCATGCCCTGGTGGGCACTGGCCAGCCTCATGCTGCGCTTTTTGGTGACGAAGTGATCGTACATCAGATCTGCTGCACGTCTGCATGCGGCGAGTGCGGGTTCATGGTGGGTGGCGCGATAATAGGTGAGCAATCCGATGAGGTTGTACTTGTGGGTCCAGACATCCCAGATCGGACCGTCCCACCCGATGCCGTCGCGCTGGCCGAACTGATCTTTCCCGGTGTAGGTGCCGAGGTAACCATCGGGCAGTTGGGTGGCGATCAGTTTGCCGACGGTGTCATCCAGGCGGGCCCTTAGCCGATCATCTCCTGTAAACAGCCAGGCATGGGTGGCGGCATGCAGGTACTTCCCCACATGTTCACCGGCCCACCACTGCGGGCCGGGTCGGTGGATGAAGGGGTCAAGAATCATGTCCAGGTCCAGTTTCAGCAAGCGCTGGACGTTGACGTTCATGCGCTCGGCAATCCATCCCTCGTAGCGGGTGCCTTGATCCGCCGGCTCGAATGCAATCGGAACCAGGGGCTGTACAACAGTATTCATCCGTTTTCTCTCCTGTGTGTTCGGTCCCGCTTCGACATGAGCAGATACTACGCAAAAATCAGGGTCAGAGTCGAATAAACGGGCTCGGAGTACGCCGGGCCCATCACGGTGAACTGATCGCCATGTCCTGCTGCAGTGGCAGGTAGACTACAAAGCGAGACCCCTTGCCCGGTGTGCTGGTGACGATGATCTCGCCGTGATGCTGCTCAACGATCCCCTTCACAGTAGACAGTCCCAGCCCGGTACCCTGGCCGATCTCCTTGGTCGTAAAGAACGGATCAAACACTTTCGAGAGGTTGTTCTCCGGTATGCCGGTGCCGGTATCAGACACCATGATCGTTGCGTATCTGCTGTGCTGAGGCGATCTCTCCAGTTTGAAATCGTCATCGAGGGTGACGCATTTCGTCCTGACCTCGATTTCTCCGCCGTCGGGCATGGCATCACGTGCGTTCAATACAAGCTCAAGCAGCACCTGCTCAAGCAATGCCCTGTCACCGAGCACCTGCCCAACGTCCTGGTCTGGCACGAAGGTGAGCGCAATGTCCTTTCCGACGATTCGTTCAAGCATCGATACGAACCTGCCAATCAACTCGTTCAGGTCTATTGCGACGGTTTGCATGGGGTGCTCGCGGTTGAATGCCAGCAATCGATCTATCAGATTCGTTGCGTCCTCGGTCGCCACCTGTACTTCAGACAGGTTCTGCAGGGCTCTTTCACGCACATCGAGATTTGCGATGGCCAGATCAGTAAAGCCGCGAATGCCCGTAAGAATATTGTTGAAGGAGTGCGCGATGCCAGACACCAGTCGGCTGAGTGCTTCACCTCTGCGGGACTGGCGAAGTTGCGTTTCAAGTAGGTTGCGCTCGTTGACCCGATTTTCCAGGTCACCGAGGAAGGTGAAGAAAAAAGCGAACAGTCCAAAACCGATAAAAAGCGTGACACCTGAAAGCACCCAGATGGAAGTCAACGCGTCGGCGTGCGCTTCGGTGGTGTCGAGTAGGACGGTCAGTTCCCCGATCTTGTCACCGGTAGCATCCTCAATCGGGATTGACTGGGCGATCAGGTCGCGGTCTGACATCGATAGCTCAATGCGTCGTCCGTGCTCGCTGTTGTCTGAAGAAAGCTCGTCCAGAACGGCCGCCAGCAAGTCCGGCAGAGGGTCGATGGTGGATTCGATGACCACCCAGTCAGCAAACTTGTCCCAGTCAGGGGCTCGCCCCAGGACGCGCATTCCGTCTTCCCAATACTTGCGCTCCAACAGGCGCTTGTCGAGACGAAACAGCAGATCAACATCTTCGTAGGCGGCCAGGCGATCCGTCAGGCTGACCACCTCCTTGCCCAGTTCCAGATAGCCAATCAGTTCGTGATCGTCGTACCAGGGCATTACCGCCCGAAGGGTGAACAATGCCCGATACAGCCCCAGGTCCAGGCCGACAAACGGTCTACCCGACTGCGCCGCCTGCATGGTGGTATATCGTGTGATGCGGTCGCCATGAAGATCGGGACGGTGCACTCTCAGGAAAGTCGTTCGGTCCGCCTCCGTGAAATAAAGATGGGTGATCCCGTGGCTGGCCCGGAGTTCTTCGAACAAGGGTGTCGCCAGACCCAGAAGGGTTTCACGATCCCGGTCTGAAAATGCCTGGCTGAAATCTCTGCTTGTTGCAATCGCGGACAACGTCGCCAGCAGCAGATGCGCCTCGTTGTCTTCCTGATGCGCCAGTTCTTCTACGATATTGGCAACTTCACGATCTACCCGCTGTTCGAGCTGGATTCGCTCGACCACGTTGACACCAATGACATGTGCCGCGATCACCAGCGCCAGGGCCACCCCGATCGGGACGATGACCCGTGTACGAATCCGATAGCCCGGCATCGCTACAGGGCCACTTGAACAAGACCCATGAGCGCCACGAAGTCATCGTTACCCAGCAGATCACCATTGCTGTCAGCAAACGCGTCGTTGGACACCCCGATGAGGTTGGCGGAGAATTTCACCTGCCGGTTTGGATACCAGTTGATCCCAATCGTCACGTTGGTCCCTGCACCACCGAAAACGCCGGCGCCGGGGTCGTTCAGGTCCAGCGTGCTGTAGCGAGCCGCCAGCTCAAGCCCTCCTTTTCCTGTTGGGAGATGGGGATAGCCAAATTCACCGGAATCTGCAAAGTAGCTTCGACGACCGCCGTTAAACATCCAGCTGACGTAGCCATACCATCCTGAGAAGTCCACGTTGGATAGGCCCGGGGTTCGATCTACGCGGCTGCGAAGATACTCGCCCTGGACTGAAATCGAACCAAATCGCACAGCTCCCTCGATGCCCAGCAACCGGGTCGCCTCGGCCTGTCGGATCCAGCCGGTATGGAGCAATCGCTCTGTGAGCTGGATTTCAGGCCGTTGCCTGAAGCGCACCCGATCACGCCCACCGTCGGGGGTAAACCTGGAACCGGACACGCCAAGGTGCAGCAATCCATTCGTGCCGACTGGCTGATTGGTCGTGATTCGTGCCACTGCTCCCCAACCTTCCTTATCGCCATCCTCAGCCCCGTCCCCGGGCTCTTCTCCAAACACCCCGATCGCTGTCTGCCAGCGCTGACCCCACCGTCTGGCGGTTGCCCCCAGGCGCCGGTCGGAGATCAGTTGGTCTGGCAGGGCCCGTTCAATGAACGTGATCCACCTTGAGGTTTCCAGCTGTTCGAGCCCCGTTGGCACCTTCTGGTTGCCAAGGGTGAGTATCGTATTGGGCCAGCCGGACCAGGCGACCCAGGCATCCTTTAGTTCCACTTCCCGATCCATCACATCCAGGTCCAGTTCGGCAGCCCAGTCAGAAGCGAAGATAGTCTTGACGCCGAGTCGCGCCCGCCGTAGCTCGATACCCGCTTCAAGATGGTTTGCACTGCCGCTGAATCCGCCCGCCGTGATACCAAGGCGGGCATCCAGCCACAGACTCGCATCCGAAGAGCTGTGCAGCAGCAGACCGTTGTCATCCTCGAGGCTGGTCAGGTCCGCTGACGGACCTGAGGCCTGCGCCACGAGAGAAACCAGGCCAAGAATGATGAGTAGGAGTGCACGAACGCCGATTTTGTGATCGGTGCGTCTCATTGGTTACCACGTGTGTTGAGAGAGTGTTTCAGACATGCACTTGTACATGATCTGCACCATCCAGTCCAGGACACCAGTCCAGGCTGGACCTGCCTGTTGACCGGTGCGACACTGGGTGGCGGGACAATGGACTGAAAGACAGGGAGCGATCGAGATGAATGAGTCACCCGTCATTGATGCCGACGGACACGTGTTGGAACCCGCGGACACCTGGCAGAAGTATA